>JBDRBK010000167.1:0-2788 GCA_043822705.1 Fidelibacterota bacterium | reverse complement strand
ACCTGTATGCGGGAACGCCGGAAGAACGGGCGGCCGATATTATGGCAATGTTCGCCGATCCCACTGTCGATGCGATTATCTGTGCCCGCGGCGGTTATGGCGCCAACCGGGTCGAGCCGCTGCTGGATTATGAGCTGATCCAGGCCAATCCAAAAATATTCATGGGTTACAGCGATATTACCACCTACATCTCCTCGATCACCCAGAAGACCGGCCTGGTGACCTTCCACGGTCCGATGCTGGTGACCCACAAAGAAGAAGAATTGGAATACAATTTCATTAATTTCGAAAAAGGCGTCATGAGCGCCGCCCCCTATGAAATCATGCCGCCGGATGATTTCCCGGCCAAAGTTCTGAAACCCGGCATCGCCGAAGGACCACTGTGGGGCGGGAATATTTCTCTGATCACCAACCGGATCGGCACCGCCGGCCAGTTGAATACCGACGGCGTTATTCTGTTTCTGGAAGATATCGACGAATACCTGTATTCATTCGACCGTACGATGTATCATTTCCGTCAGACCGGCATGTTCGATAAGATCAAGGGATTGGTCATCGGCGAAATGTGTGAGATGAGCGACACCCAGATTCCCTTCGGAAAAACGGTCGATGAGATCGTGCTGGATGTCTGCGGCGATCTGAATATCCCGATCGTTTCCAACTTCGCCTGCGGGCATGGCCGCTATCAGGCTACGCTGCCGATTTCGGTCCCGGTCCGGCTGCAGGCCGACGGCGCGACGCCGACGCTGGCAATTCTGGAATCACCGGTTAATTAATCAACGGAGCAACTATGCTTAACTATATCTGGTTTGCACTGATGATGATCGCCCTGGTTATCGGTGCGATTAACGGAAAACTCACCGAAGTCACGAATGCCGCCGTTAATTCGGCCGCCGTGGCGGTGGAAATTTCCCTGGGTCTGATCGGTATCATGGCCATGTGGCTGGGCGTCATGAAAATCGCCGAGCAGGGCGGTTTGATCAAAATTCTGGCGCGGGCGATTCGGCCCGTGGCGCGCTTCCTGTTCCCGGAAATACCCGACGGCCATCCGGCCATCGGCGCGATGTTGATGAACATCGCCGCCAACTGGCTGGGTCTCGGCAATGCCGCCACGCCGCTGGGACTGAAAGCGATGGATGAACTGCAACGCCTTAACCCATCGGATGATACGGCTTCCAACTCGCAGATTACTTTCCTGGCAATCAATACCGCCAGCATCACTTTCATCCCGATGACGGTGATCGCGGTGCGGGCCGAGCTGGGATCAGCCAATCCGTTCGAAATTATCAGTACCGGAATTTTTGCATCGACCTGTGCCTGTCTGGCGGCAATTACCGCCTCGCGATTGCTGGCTAAACTGCCGGGAATGCGCGCCAGTGACCCGATGCGCCTGGCCCAGGCCGGCAAGGAGGTCAGCCATGACTGATCCGCTATTCACGACCATCATGAAGACGGTTTCCAATCTGGCGATCCCCTTCCTGCTGTTCACGATCGTCCTGGTTGGATTCATCAAAAAAGTCAAGGTCTACGAAGTTTTCGTCGACGGCGCCAAGGAAGGCTTTGACGTCGCGATCCGGATCATCCCCTACCTGGTGGCGATTCTGGTGGCGATCGGCATGTTCCGGGCCTCGGGCGCCATGGACTGGCTGGTGGCGCTGCTGTCACCGGCCACCGATCTGATCGGCATGCCGGCCGAAACCCTGCCGGTGGCGTTGATGCGCCCGCTGTCGGGGAGCGGATCGCTGGGCATCGTGACCGAGCTGATCAAAACCCACGGACCCGATTCCTACATCGGTCGCCTGGCTTCCACCCTGTTCGGCAGCACCGAAACCACCTTTTACGTGCTGGCGGTTTATTTCGGCGCCGCCGGTATCCGTAAGAGCCGCCATGCCGTGGCATCCGGACTGGTCGGTGATTTCGTCGGCGTGATGGCCGCCGTATTCATCTGCCGGATTGTTTTCGGCTAATACTGATCAATTTCCGCCTAAAAAAGGCCGCTTGCCAGCGGCCTTTTTTTTACATTATTTAATTAATCTTAGAATTACCACCAGGTCTAGGAAGACGGTGGCCCGGCTGATCGGCAAGGGGCGCGACCCGGAACGGTTGGCGCGGGCCCTGCAACTGCACCTGGAAAACCGGATTCTGGTACACGGCAAGAAGACGATTATATTTGAGTAAGTTATTAAGTAATTTTAATTGATGGACTATTCATTGGGAAAACGTTTTGTCAACTAAAATATATCTTTTATTTTCCCGTCAATAGTATCAATAAATGTTTTAATCGCAAGTTTATTTAGATCATTTAGCGTATTGAAATTTGGAGAAGAATATATTATTCGAATCCTATCTTTGACTGATTCCAAATCAATAAATTTCTCCAAATCCTGAATGTTTATTCTCCAATGAATTTTTCCAACATAATCGGAGATACTATGTGAAGTGCTATTATTCAGGAAACCAGTTATAAAATCTATTAGACCTTCATCTGTGCTTGTTGATTTTTTTATAAATTCTTCAACATCAATTAAGTCCCCCCAATCTTTCCACCTATATAAGATAAATGGCAATCTTGGATGTTTTATAAGTCTACCATCTTTTGCCCAATTGATGATTTTTTGACATGCAATGTTTTCCAATATCTTAAGTTGTGAGGTGGACCCCAAAGTCAAGACAGTTGTTTGCTGATTTTTTGTTTGATTAGGCTGCATTCTCAACCCAACCCGTTTGATATACACATTCCGGTGTCAGTCCCCCCAGGGCCTGATGTGGGCGGAAAGTGTTGTAGGTT
>JBDRBK010000166.1:0-3517 GCA_043822705.1 Fidelibacterota bacterium | reverse complement strand
ATGAGTTCGGTTATCAGAGTGCCGGTCTGCGCCTGCGGTTGAAAGCCTATTTTTAAACAATAATTAATTCGTTGGGGAAAGGGAAAACAATGCGACAGAGATTATTAACTACGCTAGGCCGCTGGGCCGGTGAAAAAACCTGGTGGATGCTGCTGTTTGTGCTGGTGCTGACGCTGGTGTTCGGCGGTTTATCCGAACAGTTGGAAATGACCATGGACCTGACCGGACTGTTGCCCAAAGATGATCCAATGGTGGATGAATTCAACTATATTTTCGAGGAATTCAACGGTGCCTCCAATATCTTTGTGGTTGTTCAGGGCGAAATGGCCGACATGGTTCGCTTCGCCGAGGAAATCAGTCCGCAGATTCGTGATGTTGAAGGTTGGATCGATGCCAATGGTTCTGAAAAAGTGCAGGGCCAGCTCAAAACCGCCCGCGATAAGGCAGCCGTTGGAAAAATTGTAAGCCTCGATTATTATATCGAACGCGTGGAATACACGCAACCTACCGAATTTATTCGAAATCACGGTCTGATGTTAATCAAGCCCAAGGATCTCAAAAACACCATTGATATATACAACGATCCCAATCTTTTGCCGCTTTTAACCAACCTGAATAACAGCCTGGAAAAGGAATATATCCAGTCCGATGAAAAGATTTCCACCACTCAGCGCGAGCAGTCTGCCACCATGTTTCTGGATGGAATCGAAAGCTGGGTTGATCACACCGAGCTGGCTCTGTACAGCGCGGATTACGATCCAGTGCGCGGCGCCCTGGCCGCCGATGCGGTCGCAATTGGCAATCCGTATCTGGTTTCACCGGATCGCTCCCTGTTGCTGATCACGGTGGAACCTACTTTCAGCATTATGGACATGGATTACCTGATGCCGTTTGTCAACGGATTGGAAGAGCTGGTTAAAACTGCTGCCGGCGATTATAATGTGGACGCGGGTCTGGCCGGAGCACTAGTCTTGGGCCGGGATGAAATGGTTGCCGGCGTTGAAGATTCCATGTCGCTGACAATTCTGGCGCTGATTCTGATATTGATATTATTTGTTGTCACGTTCCGGATGGTTTCAGCACCGGTGCTGGCCATATTGAATCTGATTATTGGAATTATCTGGGCAATGGGTGTTTCCTGGATACTGGTACAGACCCTGAACATGTTCACCGCCATGATGGCGGTGGTGCTGGTGGGGCTGGGCATCGACTTTTCAATTCATATTATTTCCGTTTACTCCGAACTGGTAAATCGCGGCGAGGATCCGAAACAGGCCATCATCGCCACCATGCAGAAAGTGGGAAGTGGTATCATCACTGGCGGGCTTACGACGGCGGCGGCTTTTCTCACTTTGATGGTAAGTCGCAGTGCCGGAATGTCGGAATTTGGTCTGGTGAGTGGTGTGGGCCTGATTGTGATCATGATTGCTACCCTGCTGGCTATGCCGACGATGTTGATGCTGCGGGAGCGCTACCGGGTCTGGCGCGGCAAGGAATTGAAACAGACCAGTGACGTTGCCTATGCCCGGGTGGGTAAAATTGGTGCCGGGATTCACCGCAAATGGCGCTTCTCGCTGATCACAACGATTCTGGTGACAGTATTTTTTGCATTTATGATGGGCCGCGTGACTTTCGATTATAATTATCTGAACATGGAGCCGGAAGGGTTGGAATCAATCGCCCTGAACGATCTGATTATCGAGAAATTCAATTTCTCCTCCGATGCCACCATGATGACGGCCACTTCCCTGGACCAGAATCATGAATACACCGAGGCAGCCAAGAAAAAATCGTCAGTGAGTTACGTGGAATCGCTGTCCGATTACCTGCCGGTTGCGGGGGAGCAGGAAAAGCGCAAGGCTGGTATTCTGCAGATTGCGGGAACTATGGGCCGGACTGCTGTTGCGCTCACGGTCTCCGATGATGAATATGGGCGGATTATCGAGGAGTTATCTCGACTGGAAGCCAATGTAATCGAAATGCAGGATATGGCATTTACCGGCGGTCAGGATCTGGTGGATCAGAAGGCCATGCGGATTGTCGGTAATCCCGACCGACCGGAGTTGGCAGGAAACCTGTCGCGCTTCATTGCCCGCATGGAAGAGGAACCGGTGCGGCTGGAACGGCTGGGAAAATTCAATCAGGATTTCGGCCGGGCCTACCGCAGTCTGGTGCTGGACATGGCTGACACCACCACGATCACCCTGGAAATGCTGCCGGCCGTGATTAGAAGCAAACATATCAACGCTACCGGCGATCGTTTCCTGCTGACGCTGTACCCCAAGGGTGACGTCTGGAATATTGATTATCTGGAAGTATTCACCAGAGAAGTGCTGGATATTTCATCCAGTATTTCCGGGACACCGCCCATGTTCTATTATCTGCTAAAGATCATCGGCGCCGATGGCCGCCGGGCTTCTCTGCTCACAATCGCGGTGGTGCTGCTGTTTCTGTGGCTCGATTTCCGGTCCCTGAAAAAAGCGCTGTTGGCCATGATTCCCCTGTTCTTCGGCGTGATCTGGATGGTGGGTGTGATGGGTCTTACCGGCATCCAGCTGACGTTGTTGAATATTATGGCGATCCCATTGATCATCGGCATTGGCATTGACGATGGAGTTCACGTGATCCATCGCTATCATTATGAGGGGCGGGGATCGATTTTCACCGTGTACAGCTCCACCGGCAAGGCGATCATTATCACTTCGCTGACTACCATGCTGGCCTTCGGATCATTGGTATTTGCCACTTACCGTGGTTTCGGCAGCCTGGGACTGGCCTTGTTCCTGGGGGTCGGGACCTGTCTGCTGGCGTCCGTTCTGGTCCTGCCGGCGTTGTTGGCGTTGATTGAAAAGAAGAAGTAATTCGGATTTCTCCGAGAAGAAAATGAACCAGCGGCGGCATTAGAAGGCAACAATTCTGTCGGATGCTGCCGCCGGTCAGGCTCAATTAACCGGCGATACTCCCGTGATATACACCGCTGAATTACTGGCTGGAGTAGTAGTAGTTTCAGCGTACCGGTTCCAATTACTTATATTAAATATTTTAAGACACGATTATTTGTATATTTGCCAAACACCTATTATAAATACATTTATATCGTTTAGAATAGCCGCTCACTTGCGGCTAACGCCCGGCATTTCCAGGCTGTTTTTTATTTACTGTTTTCAATGAAGATATCCTATCAGCGGTAACTTTGGGCGGATTGGTCTGGCTATCCTGCTTCTGCCGTCATGAAAATAGTGCAGTAGTGGTATGAAATATTTTGTTGACTTCCTTAATTAACTTTCTGTATGTTCGATCGAATCAATGTTGCTGTTGTTTTAGCAGTAAAATTTTGAGGGGACAGGGAGAAAAACCCACAAAAGTAACTTAGCATGAATTGCGCCAAAATTCTGTTAAGATAAATCTATCAGCTAATGGAGGATCTACAATGAGAAAATATGTAGCCCTACTGGCTTTGATTGTACTCCCAACCCTGGTGCTTGCCCAAACTAGCGGTAAGATATCAGGTGTGGTT
>JBDRBK010000165.1:0-3419 GCA_043822705.1 Fidelibacterota bacterium | reverse complement strand
ATCGATCCCTTTCAATAATTCCTTCACGTTTTCGACCCGTTCCAAGTCCTCGGCCGTGCCCTGCGACTTGTAATATTTTATAAATCCGGTGTCTTCGATCAGTGTTTGCGCCAGTTCGCTGGCGTTGATTTTATCGAGCACTTCATGGTACTTCCGGACGATCTGATAAAAACCAGTCAGGGAATCAGCCTGTTTGCCGCGGATATCCATTGCTGGCGGATCGGCCAGGATATCGAACAAACGTTTTTTTGCAATCTCGGCCTGCTTCACACATTTATCAATGGTTTTGCTGCCGATGCCGCGGGGCGGGAAATTAATCACCCGACGCAGGGCAATCGTATCTTCCAGGTTAATGATCAATTGCAGGTAGCTCAGGAAATCCTTGATTTCCTTGCGCTCATAGAACCGTATACCGCCGACGATATCATAGGGAATCCCCAGGCGCATCAGACTGTCTTCCAGGGCACGGGACTGGGCATTGGTCCGGTACAATACGGCAAAATCGCCGAACTTGCGTTTATTGACCTTGATTTCCTTCTCGATGGCGATCACTACCGCGTCGGCCTCTTCCAACTCGTCCTGGGTTTCGATCAGTCCCAGTCGTTCGCCGGAACCGTGCACCGCCATCAGTTCCTTTTCGGCACGGTGCTCGTTGTTGCGTATCATGTCGGTGGCGGCCGAAAGAATCTTCTGGGTCGAACGATAATTCTTTTCCAGCTTGTAGACTTCACAGCCGCTGAAGATTTTTTCGAAATCGAGGATATTTTTCACGTCGGCCCCGCGCCAGCCGTAAATCGACTGGTCGTCATCGCCGACGACGCAAATCTTCCGGTGTTTCTCGGCCAGTTGACTGATCAGTAAAAATTGCGGCCGGTTGGTATCCTGATATTCATCGACCAGAATGTACTTCCAGCGTGACTGATATTTTTTCAGCACAGCGGGGTGCTTCTCGAAAATCTGCAGTGGCAGGATCAGCAGATCGTCAAAATCAACGGCATTATTGTCCTTCAGTTTTTTCAGGTAGGCCGGGTAGATTTCGGCGATCACACGCTCGACGACATTACCGGCCCGGCGCAGGGCATCCTCGGGCATGATCATCTGGTTGCGAAATGTACTGATACTGCGCTGGGCCCGGACCGGTGTTATCAGATCCTTGGAGATATTCATATCGTCCAGCACCAGCTTCATCAGTTGGACCTGATCACTGGTATCGTAAATGGCAAAATCGGCGGTATAGCCCAGGCGGTGGATTTCCTGCCGCAGCAGCCGAGCGCAGATGGCATGAAAAGTGCCGATATTCACCGCGACCGGTTTCTGCTTCAGGATTTTCTCGACCCGCTCCCTCATTTCCCGGGCGGCCTTGTTGGTAAAGGTGACGGCCAGAATTTCCTCCGGCCGGTACAGACCCTGGTTGATCAGGTAGGATATTTTGTGGGTAATGACGCGGGTCTTGCCGCTGCCGGCACCGGCAAAAATAAGGACCGGATTGTCGACCGCTTCCACGGCGGCCCTCTGGGCTTTGTTTAAATTTTTTAAACTCATTTAACCTTGCTCAAATCCTGTTTTTGCTTGCGTTCCGTACGGGCGACGTTTCGGCGAACCTGCTGAAACTTGCGTTTGGCCTGGTTGTGTTCGACCTGGGTTCGTGAAAAGGTGTGGTAACCGTCCCCCCGGGCGACAAAATAGAGGTAATCCTCCTGTGCCGGATTGATCGCGGCCAGGAGCGATTTACGGCCGGGGCTGTTGATCGGACCCGGCGGCAACCCGTAATGCTGATAAGTATTGTAGGGCGAATCAATTTCGAGATCGCGGGTCAGCAACCGCCGTGGCGGCCCGGCGATGATAAATTGAATCGTGGGATCGGCCTGCAGGCGCATGCGTTTGCGCAGGCGGTTGTAGTACACCGCCGCGATCACCGGACGTTCGTTATCAAAGATAGCCTCTCCCTCGATGATCGAAGCCATCGTCACCAGTTCCAGCTCGTCCAGGCCCAGGCGGTTGTGGCTCGAATCAAGAGCAGTACGCATGAAATCCTTGTATTCCTGGACCAGCCGCCGGATCACTTCCTTTTCATCCTGGCCGTCGAAAAAGTAATAGGTGTCCGGGAACAGGAAACCTTCCAGGCTGGTTTTTACCGGCAAATCCAAGGCGCTGATGAAATCCCGGTCAGCGCACAGGGCGATAAAAGCTTCGCGGTTGAGGTCCAGTGCGACCGCCAGTTCGTCGGCGATTTCCGGGATGGTCCAGCCTTCGATGATCGTAACGGCGCTGACATTGGGGGCGCTGTTCACCAACTGCCGGATAATGCTGTAATTGCTGCCGGCTTCGTGCAGTGTGAAGACGCCGGCTGGAATATTTTTTTCGTGCCCCAACAACTTGGCCGCCAGCAGAAACGATTGCTGGTCGGTGACAACCTGCCGGGTAACCAGCATACGGGCGATGGAAGTCAGGGGCGCGCCATCCGGTACGCGGATGCGCACCCGGTCAAAAGGATTTCCCTGAGCCCAGAATACAACCATGCAATAAAACGATACCACTGCGGTTGCAATAATGAGAAGGAAAGCCCCAAAGTACAAATTTTTATAGCTTATTAACGGTCTGAATTGCATAGTATTTCGGGGGCCAAAATTACTCGTTTGTCCTCGAGAATGTCAATTTATAATCCCGTTAGAAAATATTAATATTTTTCTTTTGTTGTAGTAGCTAAAGCGGCGTAGTTTCGCGGCTGCTATGAGCACAAAAAAGACATCGGAAAGTCTCCGGCTATTTGCAGGATGGACTTTTACGAAAAAGAATTACCTGCTCTTTCTCGCTGGGATTATCGTCATCGTGCTGGGCTATGTGATCATGGCCATGGGCACGGTCGACAGCTTCCAGAGTCTGACTCTGGCGCCGATAATGCTGTTCCTGGGCTACCTGGTGATCATCCCGCTGGCCCTGCTGTACCGCGATAAAACCAGCAACTGATATTTGGGACCGTAGTTCAGTCGGTTAGAACGCTGGCCTGTCAAGCCAGAGGTCGCGAGTTCGAGCCTCGTCGGTCCCGCTCCTCGACAAACCCCTTTTCTCGACGAGAAAGAGGGGTTTTTTGTTGCCATTTCAAACTCGCCAGAATGTGACATAAAGCGCAGAAATAGACACTAATTGACAAAAAAATTGCACAGTTATTGCACACTTTTTTCTTGGCTCCTCGGATAGCTGTGATATGGTATTTTTCCGATTAAGCGCGGGCGGGATAAAAAAAAAGCCCTGGTTTCCCAGGGCCTTTTATAGCAGGCTATCTAAGCCATTTACAGAACTTCGATAGTTGTCATCAAGCAAATCTACATAGTATTTTTCTGTTGTTCTGATTGATGAATGACCTAACAACCTTGACACAGTATATAAATCAGCAACACCATTTTGAAGGAGTAAACTTC
>JBDRBK010000164.1:0-17991 GCA_043822705.1 Fidelibacterota bacterium | reverse complement strand
GCCGATCAGACGCCCCAGCAGATCGCGGCCGTAAACGCCAATCAGCGCCAGCCATTTGGGCATGTCGATTGGTTTGCGTGACTGGCCGAAATAATAGCGTGTTGACAGCTCGAACAGTTGCCGGTGGGGGATGCAACCATTGGGACTGGCCAGGTAGATGTCGTAGCCAGGCAGCACGGCGGTGTTGTCGATGATGATCGTTACCAGCTTGACCAGGTCGCGGATATGAATGAACGGTATGGCCGACTCACCCGAACCGCCGAGAATCCGCGCGTTCCAGCGTCCCGAGCACCAAGCATTCATGAACATGTACAGCACGCCGTATTCGCACCAGTCGCTGAAGACGGCGGCGAACCGGATGATCGAACAGGGGAAATGGGTCGAAAATTCACCGATCATTTTTTCGCCTTCGCGTTTGCTCCAGGCGTAGGGGTAGTCCGCGTCCAGCGGTGAATCTTCGGTGAGGGCAGTACCCGGCACGGGGAAATTGCAGGCGGCGATCGAGCTGGCGAAGATGAAGCGCTTGATTGCCAGGGATCTGGTCAACTCCAGCACATTGCGGGTGCCGTTGACATTGGTCCTTTCGTATTCGGGGCTGGGACCGTTACCAAAATCATAATAGCCGGCCAGATGAAATACGTAATCGACACAGCCGCTCTCGCGAATCTCATTGAAAATCTTGGTCAGGTGATTGCGGTCGGCGATATCCACCAGGTACCATTTGATATTGCTGTGCAGGGGAATACCCACTTCCTGTTGCGGTCGCCGGGCCAGCGCGTGTATCCGGAAATCGTTTTTCACCGCCTCGAGGAAATTCCGGCCGATGAAGCCCGATGCACCGGTGACCAGGATGCAGGGTAGCTGTTTCGCGCTCATCGATTTCCTGACCGGCTACTACGGTGCAACAGGAAGATTACCAGTCCCATCAGGAAGTCGGCCAGAGCCGACAGCAGCACGACCGGCAGTGGCACCACCGCCAGATAATATATCAACAGGAACACGGTGGCGATTGATTTGGCGGCGATGGATAATATCACCAGGCCTTCGAACCGGTGTTGATCGTGAGCCGCCAGACCGTAGCACAGGGTCATTACCAGGTGGAATACGCCGCCCTGAGTGACGAAGAAACGGGCGGGATCGAAGGCGAAGCCGAAGCGTTGCAGCAGCCAGGCCGGTGAAGTGATCAGTCCGATGCCCACCGTCAACGAATGGAGCATGACCAGCCACAGAAACACAGCCAGCTTATGTTCCATCGGCATACCGCAGATTTTTTTAATTATACTCATCACTAATCAGTACCTGTAACCAGGTTTGGTGATTGATTATTGACGGGTGTTAGTATTAATCAAAAAGATTGAATACCCCCGCTCGCTTTTCCGCTGCCGTCCGTTCCGCAGCGACGCCCCACTGTTGCAGCCGGGTCAGTATCGCTTCCAGAACGCGTGGCATGATTTTATCCACGGCCGGCGTCAATTCCAAGACCGGATTCACCCCACCCGGCTGAACGCCCACCAGCACGATTTCCGCCGGCATTTTATCCAGCATCTTGGCGGCGCTGAGCACGTCCGCCAGTCCCAGGTGATGGATTGATAGCTTGGTCTGGATTCGCACCAGGATAGCATCATTTTCAATCAGGCCGATGTAGCCCGGCGGCTGGTTGAATTCCACGGCGTCGACAATCAGTATTTTTTCCCGGTCGTCGAATTCCGGCAGCAGGTCCAGTCCGGCGGTGCCGCCGTCGACAATATCTATCTGCGGACGAAACCGGAAATTATTACTCAGACTAGCGACGGCCCGCACCCCCACGCCCTCGTCCTGGAGCAGGATGTTACCCAGCCCCAGGACGAGGATTGCGGCCGGCTGGTTACCAGGTACTGACACGTACGCTGTTTTCCCGGCCGTTATTATGGAGGTGAATGGCGCAGGCCAGGCAGGGATCGAAGGAATGGATCGTCCGCAGCACCTCCAGGGGCTGTTCCGGATCGGCGATCGGATTGCCTACCAGGGAAGCCTCGTAGGGGCCGGCCAGATCGTCCTGGTTACGCGGACCGGCGTTCCAGGTGGAGGGGACCACCGCCTGGTAATTTTTAATCTTGCCGTTTTCGATCACCACCCAGTGCGACAGGGTCCCGCGGGGCGCCTCGTGGAAGCCGAAACCGGTTATTTCACCTTTCGGAAATACCGGCGGATTGAAAGTCTCGACATCGCCGCTGGCGATACTGGCGACCAGGGCATTATAGTTATCCTGAAGCACGTCGTAGAGTACGTTGGCGCGGATGCAGCGGGCGGCATGGCGGCCGAGGGTGGAGTGCAGGGCGCCCAGACCCACCTGGGTCTTGGCGATGGCGCTGATCTTCTCCAATGCCAGGTTGGCGTAGGTCTGGGTCGGTTTGTGACCGGCGGCGTACATCCCCAGCACGTTGGCCAGCGGACCAACTTGAGCCGGCTGATCCAGGAAACTGGGCGCTTTCACCCAGGAATATTTTCCATCCCGGTTGAAGTCGGTGTAGTTGGGCAGGGTGTCTTCCTTGTAGGGGTGGCGGTTCCAGTCGCCCTGGTACCAGGCATGTTTGATGCTTTCCTTGACATTATCTTCGAAATAGGAATCGTTAAAACTGGTGATGGCGCGGAATTTAGCGATATCGGCCGCCGGAATGTAACCGCCGGGCGTGCCGAATTGGGTGCCTTTCCGATCCATGGGGAAGTCTGGGACGCTCAGGTAATTCGTGACACCGGCGCCATAGGGCAGCCATTCCGCATAGAGCGCGCCGACGGCCGCCAGATCCACCAGATAGACGTTGCGGACGAAGCTTTCCACCTCGTCCATCAGCGTCTTGACGTAAGCCAGCCGTTCCATATTGATGGCGGCCTGATTATCGGGATTGATGGCGTTGGAAACGCCGCCCACCGCCAGGTTCTGAATATGGGGCGTCTTGTTGCCCAGGATCGATACGATCTGGTTGGCTTTGCGCTGGTATTCGAAGGCCTCCAGATAATGGGCTGCCGCGATCAGGTTCACTTCCGGTGGCAGCTTCATGGCCGGATGACCCCAGTAGCCGTTGGCGAAAATGCCCAGTTGCCCGGATTGGACGAAACCGGTCAATTTGGCCTGTACCGTCTTGAATTCCTGCACGCCGTTGTTGGGCCAGGGCGAGAGGCTCTGGGCCAGTTTGGAGGCGGCCACCGGGTCGGCCGACAGGGCCGAAACCACGTCGACCCAATCCAGGGCTGACAGGTGGTAGAAATGGACGATATGATCGTGGATGCCGTGGGCGGCGATGATCATGTTACGGATATACTGGGCATTGACCGGGATTTCCAAATCCAGGGCATTCTCCACCGCCCGCACCGAAGCGATCGCATGAACGGTGGTGCAGACGCCACAGAAACGTTGCGTGTATAACCAGGCGTCCCGGGGATCGCGGCCCTGCAGGATAGTTTCGATTCCCCGCCACATTTGCCCGGAGGCCCAGGCTTTTGTCACGTGACCATTGTCAATATCACAATCAATGCGCAGATGACCCTCGATGCGTGTCACCGGGTCAACGGTAATTGTTCTAGCCATAAAAATTTTCTCCTGATTAAAGTTAGGCGTGTTCCAGTTTGGGCAGTACCGGCAGTCGTTTCACGAATATCAGGTATGCCATAATCTCCACCGCGATGATTCCGACGGTTACCAGCAATTCTCCCACCGATGGGAAATAATGCCAACCCGGACCGGGGTCGAAGCCGATCACATAGGCATTGAAACGATACAGGGCGCCGGCCAGGACAATCGCAATCCCGGTCAGCAGCAACCAGGAATTTCGTGTCCGGTATTTTGGTATCGACAGGAATATCACCGGGAAGGCGAACAGCAGCGTTTCCAGCAGAAACATGAAACTACGGAAGTCGCCGGCAAAAGCCAGACCCAAGGCGCCGCGGCTGATCAGATCGCAGTAACGGATGAACAGGTACAGCCCCAGCAGGGCCGGCATGAAGCGCGCCAGGCGGGTCAGTATCCCGGTTTCCAGCGGACGTTTGAGTCCCACCGAAGCAAACAGCGATTCCAGGATCACCATCCCATAGCCCATGGCGATGGCCGATATCAGGTAGGTCACCGGCAGCCAACTCGATTGCCACAGCGGCGACAGCTTGTCCCCGGCGATGATCATCAGTGTTCCCAGCGATGATTGGTGCATCGTCGGTAGCAGTACACCCAGGGCGATGAACACGAACAGGATGCGGTCGGCGATTTTCTGTCCCCGCGCCAGCCGCCACTTTTCCAGGAAGGTGGGGGAGAACTCGATCCACAGAACGACCACATAGCTGGCGACGCAGAAGGCGATTTCGAACATGATCGAATTCAGGTTGACATGCCAGGGCAGGAACACGTTATAGAGTTGCCAGTAGCGGCCCACGTCGATCACGATCGATGCCGCCGCCAGTGTATACCCGAACATGCTGGTCATGATTGCCGGTCGTATCAGCGGATGGTAGTGGCCGCGGTTAAACACATAGACTACCAGGGCCATGGCGTAACCGCCGCAGGCGATCGCGGTACCGGTCAGTACATCATAGACGATCCACAGGCCCCAGGGATATCCGTCCGACAGGTTGGTCACGGCGCCCAGCCCGAACAGGAAGCGGCGAATCAGGATGAAGCCGGCAATCACTGCCAGCCCCAGGAGAAACAGGAAGGGCTTGGTCAGCAGTTTCCCGCCGACCGGTTTATATTCACTCATGATCGCCTCCTTCCGTGGCTGTCTGGTGAGTCGCGGTGGACCGGTAAGCCGTATACAACAGCCCGCCTAACAGTGCCACCGGGGCGATCAGACCCTTGTAGATTGTATGTTGCAGCGTTTCGGAAGCCACCGCAGCAGCGTCCCGGGGCAGTTGCGGCAGGCCCAGCTTGTCAAATGGCACTGCTGACAGCAGCAGGTATTGCGTTCCGCCGGACTCATATTCGCCATAGATATAATCCACGTAGCGGGCCGCCGGGCGTACCTGACTTTCGCCGCCGGTCAGGGAGGTGATCGGGTAGGCATAGTCTGTGCCCGGTTGCAGCGCCAGTCGCCGTCGGGCCTCATCCAGCAGGTCCTCCACTCGTCCGAACAGCGATGCACCCGTCGGGCAACTCTGACAGCAGCCGGGCAAACCACCTTCAGCCAGCAGATGCGAACACATTTCGCATTTAACGATTTCCGGGAAGGCTTTGTCGAATTCGAATTTGGGGATGTTATAGGGACAGGCCACCTGACAATAGCGGCAGCCGATACAAGCCTTTTTATTGTATGTCACGATCCCGGTATCGGCGTCTTTATTTAGAGCGCTGACCGGGCAGGCCGACACACAATCCGGATCAATGCAATGCATACAGGCTCGTTTCACGAAGGAGTATCCGTCATTGGCCGCGTTTTTGATGGTTCCGCTGCCATGCCGGTAGGCTTTGATCTTGTTCAGTGTCCTGGAATTTAGATCGGTGCCGGAGTCCCAGATCGGGCCAACGCCGGCCTGGGTTTCCAGGTCAGAGTGATCGGCCGGCATGTTGTTGGCCTTTTTGCATCCTGCCTCGCAGGCCTTGCAGCCGATGCACAGGGTGGCATCGTAAAGAATACCGACGGCATTAGGTGGCAGGGTTTTTACGGTCCTCGCCAGAGCCGTACTCATGCTGCCGGCAGCCAGTGCTCCGGCGGACAATACTTTGAAAAATCCACGACGTTCGATGTTCATGGATACCTCCTAAGCACGCTGGTTGTCGCCGGTTCCGGCATCCTGATCGGATTGGCTCAGGTTTTTAGTCATCATGGCTCCGGCGCCCAGGGCGGCACCGGCCAGCACGCCGGCTACGGCAGCGGCACCGGGGGTGATTCCACCTTTTTTATCATCGACGATTCCGGGGAAAATCTCTGGTGGCGTCACCGACAGCACGCTGGCCTGTTCAAAAGCTGGTTTTGTGAAACCGACTCCTTTTTCCGTACAGCCGAAACAGGGGTGACCGCCACCGACCGGCCAACTGCCGGTATTGCCAAAATGAATAGAAGGACAATTAGCATGAGTTTCGGGCCCTTTGCAGCCCAGTTTGTAGAGACAGTATCCCTGGCGGTGATTCTCATCGCCGAGCTGGCCGGCGAATCGTCCCGCATCGAAATGCGGACGACGCTCACAGTGCTCATGAATCAGTCGGCCATAAGCGAATTTGGGCCGGCCCAGCTTATCCAGTTCCGGCAGCTTTTTCAGGGTCAGAAAATATAGAACAGTCGATAGCAAATTATAGGGGCTGGCGGGGCAGCCGGGGATGTTGATTATCGGGATATCCGAGATCACTTCATGGAGACCGACGGCGCCGGTCGGATTGGGGCCGGAAGACTGGACCCCGCCCCAGGAGGCACAGGAACCGATCGCCACAGCCGCCGCGGCCTGGGGAGCGATTTCTTTAACAATATCCAATGCAGTGCGTCCGCCGACTTTACAATAAACGCCACCATCCTTGATCGGGATTGAGCCTTCGACAACCAGGATGAATTTGCCCTTATTGGCGGCAATCGATGCATCGCGGGCGGCCTCGGCCTGGTGACCGGCACCCACCATCAGTGTTTCCGAATAATCCAGCGAAATCATGTTCAGAACCAGATCTTCGACCTTGGGATGCGTCGCCCGCAGTAATGTTTCAGTGCACCCTGTGCACTCCTGAAAATGCAACCAGATAATCGGCAGGCGGGCTGGGTCGGTAATTGTTTTGGCTACCTGCGCGGCCAGACTGAAAGGCAGTCCCATGGCGGCCGTCATGGTGGTGCAGAATTTGACGAAGTCTCGACGCGAGACACCGGAAAGTTCCAATTCAGCGGAATGGTATCGTGCCAGATCAGAATCGGGAGCAGATGGGTGTCGCTTGGGCATTACGATTCTCCTTATTGTTATTGCGTTACTTGTTTCCCCTCGAATATCTTGATAAGCAGGCCCCCTAATCCGGATTTCAGTATAAATTCAGGTTAATCGTCTTTCGTTGCATTGGAAACCGATTGTTTCTTTTGCTGTTGCTTGTAATCAAGATGACAATAATATTTATGCGCGTTAATTTTGCAAAATTCCATATAGCGTCCTTCGCAGTTCAGGCATAGAATATCAAGATTGTCAACACAGTCAAGGCATAAATCGATGAATTTTTCAAGACACTGGTTAAAAACCGTCCGTTCCTCATATGTAAAGTAATTGAGAATGTTGGCATGGCGGGCCAGGACATACTCTTCGTATGAAACGATGAGTTCCTGACCATTGTTAGTTAAGGAAATTTTAATCGACCGCCGATCACTAGGATCAATTTGGCGCGCAATCAACGATAATTTGGTCAATTTATCCACCTGCTGGGTAATGGCTGGACGACTGATATGCATAATTTCGGAAAGGTCACTGGCGGATTTTTGACCGGATACAAATAATGTTTTAAGAATATGCAACTGTGTCTTGGATATAGACGATGGGCAAACATCACGAAGAAAAATCTGAGTGCAAACATCATTCATTATTTCCGCGAACAACTGAATATTGCTGGATATGAGCGGTATTTTCGGATGTTTGGTTAACATACTTAACTATTAAGTATGTTAAGTATATAGTATGCCGACTAATAATACAAGAAATATTATCCAGGACCGAACTCTCATAAAACCAAAATGATGGCGTAAAAGGCGGGAATTACCAAAAAAACCAGATCAGGGCAGGCTGAAAACCGTCAGTAATCCTTCGTACGCTTGTTCGAAATCCTGATCTGCCACGACACTGCAAACGGACGAGATTGACGTGGATATGCCCAGAATATTAATATCTTTCTCCCCGAGTGCGGCGCACATATTGCCGCAAATCGCCGGTTTCTCGCGAAAGTGAGGGCCGTATACAGTGATAACCGATACATGCGGACGTCTTATGATTGTCACTGAATCATCGGTTTTTTCATACAGATGAATAATGTTTGCTGCCTCCTGTTCACGTTCGGGATCAATACAGATGGCGATATTGGCCAGACCACGCGAGTCTTCACACTCGGCGATGAAATGAAGGTTTATTTCGGCATCTCCCAGCAAAGTCAGAATTTTACCGGCATAACCCGGCCGGTTTGGCAATCCCAGAACTTCCATCATGGTCAGACCTCTTAATTGCAATATTCCGCCAACAGGAATTTTATACATGCAGCGGTATCCTTACGGTAACGGTTGTCCCTTCGTTCAATTTACTTTTTAATTTAATTATTCCACCCAATTGGTCAACCAGTTTTTTTACGATATTTAACCCTAATCCGGTTCCAACCGAGGCGAATTTCTTGGCGTTATCCGCCCGGTAAAATTCCTCGAATACCCGTTTCTGATCGACTTTGGTCATCCCGATTCCAGTGTCGGTAATGTCAAACGACCAGAAATTTTTATTCACAGTAGTTGAAATTGTTACTGTCCCATCCGGGGGTGTATACCGGATAGCATTGGAGAGCAGGTTGGAAAAAATCTTTTCCAGAATGAACCGGTCGACTCGTAAATCGCCGTGGTTGGCACAGATATCCTGGATAATACGGATATTCTTCTCGTCGGCCCGCGGTCGTTCGTTTTCAATGAATTGGCTCAGATAATCACAGGGATTTACTAATTCTTTCTGGTCGACGGAAGTAGGGCGGTCGTAACTGAGGTCAACCAGATCCTTTAAAATATCCAACATCTGGCTGCTGCGAATCCGGGCGCGATCCAGCATATCGCGGGCTTTAGGTGGCATATCGGCATTGACCACATCCAGCACGACATTGATCGAACTCTGCACCGCCACAATCGGCGATTTCAATTCATGGGATACAAAGCGGAAAAACTGCATTTTTTCGGCGGCGGCTTTTTCCAATTGTTCATTCTGGGCGAAAATCAGATTTTTAACCTTACGATGGCGGTTCATTAGTGTGACGCCAATGTAGGAACTGACAAAAATCGTGACATAAAAGCCCATCAGGGCTAGTAATGTATGGATCAGGGTGTACGTGTTCTGGCTGATCTGGTAATGATGCACCAGGCCGGTGTACTCCAATATCGCAAGGCATGAAAACAATATCACAGCCACGCCGGCCATCATGAAGGGCTGTTTGGGCTCGTCGAAAATCGTAGCCGAAATGATGATATGAAATATGTAAAAGAAATAGAAGGGGTTTTCCAATCCGCCGGAATAATGAATTATAAATGTTAGCAGTATCAAGTCCAGTATGATTTGTAACAGTACAAGTCGTTCTTCCAGACCTAAACTGGTCGGCGGTCTGGTGCTGGTATATCGGAAGTAGAGGAAATTAGTGGCCGCCAGGGCGGTGATAACACAAAACAAATTACCCAAGGGGATGACCTCGGGTAATAAGCTTTTAGCCAGAAGGGCGTAAACCAAGGCGGCGCCGATGGAAATCCAGCGCAGTTTAATCAGCCAGATATTTTTCCGTCGAAGCGAACCAGGGGTGTAAAAGGAGTATTTTATGTCTGCTGCAATTTTTTCCGGCGTGGTACTAGCCAAGCGGCAGATTCCTTTTGACGGTGTCCAGCAGTGTTCGCGGCTTGACCGGCTTTTCCAGGAATTCATCCACCGGCAGGAAATTCTCATCCTTGGCCGGGTCGAATGCAAATCCGGTCTGGGCGCCGACGGCGGTGACCATCACGATCGGAATCTCCTTGGTGGCTTCGTCGCTCCGGATCTGGTAGGCCAGATGGAAACCTTCGTCCTGGGTGCCCATCATTACATCCAGGATCAACAGGTCGGGTTTTTCGGTTTTCAACATCTCAAAACCTTTACCCCCCTCTTGCGCATCAATTACTTCATAGCCACCCGATTCCAGGGTGATCCGCATCGCTTCGACAAGATCGATATCATCGTCGATAATCATAATTTTCTTTGACATTACTATCTCGAATTAAACTGTTGATGATTGGTGTAATTCCAGGATTTTGGAAACTGCCAGTGGTACCGCCCGCCGGACCGGTTCACTCAAACCGGCGGCCACCGTCAGGTGCTGGGGTTCGATCCCGATGATTGTGATTCGGTTGGGCATCGATTCAGCCAGGCGGGCGACTTCGAATGTCTCTGCCAGACTGATTCCATGCAGCGATAAGTGATCATCCCGGATTTTCAGCTTGGCCTGATCGGCATTGAATACCTGAACCGTGCCCGGTTCCTTGTCCATGCTGGCGGCATCGATGATTACGACATGATCGGTGTCGGCGAAATAGTCGATTAATCCCAGCGCGTCGGTGGCGCCGTCAATCAGTTCCACCTCTTCCATTTCGGGTATATCGGCCAGGGCGTTCAGAACCGCCTCGCCGACACCGTCATCGCCATACAGACTGTTGCCTACTGCGATGATTTTCATCGCGGTAGGACCGGTTTTAATGTTCGTTTCCGTTTTAGCCTTCCGAGTCATCGATGAAGTCTACGTTCAATAAATGAACCGAGCAAGAGATACAAGGATCATATGCCCGAACCAGCATTTCCAGGTGCTTGGTGATTTCCGCCTTGGATTTATCGATTATCTCCGGTACCAGCTTCTTCATGTCATCATCGATATTGGCCAGATTCTGGCCGGTCGGGATAATACAGTTGGCGGCCACGATATCACCCTTGCGGTCGTATTCATATTCATGGAACAAAATACCGCGGGGAACCTCGGTGGCGCCGGCACCGATACCATACTTGGTCGGTGTCTGATTGGGTTTTTCGTCCTTCAGGCCGATTTCCAGCAGCCGGTCAATGATTGCGATCGCATCCTCGGCACAGTGGGCGCATTCCACAACCTGGGCGACGCTGTTCATGTACGGATTGAAGCAATCCGGGGTCAGACCCAGCGTTTCGGCGGCCTGCAGCGACATTTCGCTCATCTGGTCGCGGTTGTTATTCCAGCGGGCCAGGGCACCGACCATGTAACTGCTGCGATTGTGCCTGGTGTGCTTGCTGGTGGAATGACCGACCACAAATTCGTTGGTAATACTGCGGTAATCATGGACGTCGGTATAACCGGTATCGGAAGAATAAATATCGCCTTCGTATAGGGCATATTCATTTTTATCCTTCAGCGATATGTATTCGGTCGCACGCACGAAACCGGGGATCCCGCCGGCCAGCGCTTTCACGGTTTCGACGGTCTGGACGATGTCCGGGATGCCTTCCTCAATCAGGCGTCGCCGGATTTCCTTCAGCTCGCCCACGGTCGGAATCCGCGTGAAGCCGCCGGGAACGGGTGTGATCGGGTGAACGGCGCGGCCGCTGACGATATCGCCGATATCGTTGGCCAGTCGTTTCATCCGCAGGGCCCGCAGGATGACATCGGTGTGGGTCGGAATCAATGGAAATACGCTGGGGGCATTCAGCAGATCCGGGGCGACCAGGAAATAAACATGCAGTACATTGGATTGCAGGGTCGCGCCGTGGACCAGCAATTTCCGCAGCAGAATCGTCTGTTCCGAAAGTTCCAGCCCCAGGGCGTCTTCAGTGGCTTTCAGCGATGTAAGCTGGTGGCCCAGCGAGCAGATACCACAAATGCGCGAGGTTATGATGGCGGCTTCGTGAAAACTGCGGCCCTTCAGCATCGCCTCAAAATAACGCGGTGCCTCCACGATCTGCAGTTCGGCTTTTTCCAACCGCCCTTCCTTCATGTTGACAACGATATTGCCATGTCCCTCGACGCGGGTCAGGTGGTGTACGTTGATATCAAGATTTTTGCTCATGACTAATCCTTGCGTTACTTGAACGTGTTCTGTTTGTTGTAGGCGTTGAATAAAAGCAGCCGTTTCTCCGCTTCCTGCAAGGACAGGCCATGGCTGGTCAGGATATCCAGCATGGCGTTCTTGTTGGGATTGGGGACCAGTCCCCGGCAACCGGTGCAGAACTGGCCGAAGCTGGGACAAATGGCGTCGCAACCGCTACGGGTGATCGGGCCCAGGCAGACCATGCCGCGGTCGTACAGGCATTCATTTTCCCGCAGTTTGCATTCGACGCAGACCGGGGAATCGGGTTTGATCGGTTGTTTGCCCAGGGCCAGGGCCTTGAACACGGTCAGGAATTCCGGTATGCTCATCGGGCAGCCGTGGATTTCAAAATCCACCTTGACTATCGCCGATACCGGCATGGCCGGCAGGGTCGGGAACAGGTATTTATCCTTGCCATAAACCGCTTCCCGGACGTTTTCGATCGGTTGCAGGTTTTTCAAGGCGTTAATACCGCCGATCGAGGCACAGGAGCCCAGCGCCACCAGCAACTTGGTGCGCCGACGGATGTCATGAATACGCTCGACACAGGTGGGGGTTGAGATCGATCCTTCGATGAAGGCGATGTCATATTCCTCGGCCCGATCATCCATGGCTTCACGGAATTCCACAATGTCAATATGTTCCAGCAGATCGAGAATGTGATTCTCAAGATTCAGTTTGCTCAACTGGCAGCCTTCGCAGCTCGTAAAATCGAAAAACGCTACTTTCGGCTTGGTCTTCGGTGCAGGCTGAGTAGTCATCAGATCGCCTCCGGCAGATTTTTAATATCAGGATAATGGTACACCGGACCGTCCAGGCAAACGTAAGTATCGTTGATCTGGCAGTGTCCGCACTTGCCGACGCCGCATTTCATCCGCCGTTCCAGCGACATGTAAATGTTCGCCTCCGGCAGGCGTTTGGTCTTGAGCGACATCAATACGAATTTGTACATGACCGGGGGACCGACCACGGCGGCGATGGTGTTATCCAGATCGAGCTCCAGTTTGGGGATCAGGGTAGTGATAACGCCGGTATTGCCTTTCCATTCCGGTGAGCCATTGTCGACGGTAACATGATATTCGATGGTGGGATCGGCGGCCCATTTCTGCAGTTCTTCGGGGAACAGCAGTTCATGGGGATTCTTGGCGCCATATAGGATGATCAGCCGGCCGTAATCGGCACGGTTGTCGATCACGTGGTTGATCAGTGACCGCAGCGGCACGATGCCGATGCCGCCGCCGACAATCAGAATATCCTTGCCCTGGAAATCTTCCACCGGGAAACCATTGCCGAACGGACCGCGAACGCCGATTTTCTGGCCGACGTCCAACTGATGCAGCTTTTCGGTCAGCATGCCGACCTTGCGCACACAGATATCGAAGGCGCCTTTCTTGGTGGGCGCCGAACAGATCGAAATGGCCGCCTCGCCGATCCCGAACAGGGAAAACAGGGCAAACTGACCGGGTTGGTGACCCAATTCCCGGCCATCGGGCAATTTGATCTCAAACCATTTTTCCAGTTCGGTGTACTGTTTGACGGCGGTGATTTCCGCCATGTCCGGATAGTACAGTTCCATGGGATTTTGTTCCAATTTTGATAACATTGTCATAATGAAACCCCTTCCGTATTCCGTGTGGTCGCAGCCGATGATTTTCTCAGATGAATATGCTCGAACTCGTCGCTGAGTTTATTTACGATTTCCACGATGCTGATGCCGGCGGTGCAGTAGGCCGTACAACGTCCGCACCCGACACACCAGGGGTCGCCGGTCTTATCGGTGATATACTTGAATTTGCGATAGACGCGATGGCGCTGGCGATCGGCCAGCTTGCCACGGAAGTTCTCACCACCGGCAACGGCGGCGAAACTGTTGAGCATACAGCCGTCCCAGTGCCGTTCCCGCGAACCGGCTGTCAGGCTCAGTTCGATATCGTCGACGACATTGAAGCAGTAGCAGGTCGGGCAGACCAGATTGCAAGTACCGCAGCCGACGCAACGCTGGGCTACTTCACTCCAGACCGGTGAATTCCAGGCCTGTTCCATCACTTCCGGCAGGCGGTTGTAATTGAATTTGATTTTATTCTTGAACTGACGGTTAATCTGCGGCAAATCCGCTGCATCGCCCAGATTTGGGAAACCTTTGATGATTTCTTCACCACGTTCGGTCAGGACCTGCACGACATAGCCGGTCTCATGGCGGTTGAGGAAAAGGTCGAAGCCCTCGGTTTCTTCCACGGTGATGCCCACCGAGCGGCTGAAATGAAACTCGTCGGGTTCGAAAGATACACCGATAAAAGTGCAATTTTCGCGGCGTTTCAGGTAGTTGATTTCCGGAGTGCGATTACTGAAATTGTAGTCCAGTTTCAATACTGCTTTCATATCGTAACTGTGGACGCCTAAAAAGATTCGGGGATCGTTATCGATCGCAATTTTTTCATAGGTATTGTCCGTCAGGGAATAATTCAGCAACCGTTCACTGGGCGGCAGGAAAAACTTACGAATCGACTGTAGCGTGCGATTGTAATCCAGGACCGCATCGCCAGGATCGGCGACCGAATCGAAGCTGAATGAATTGTCCCCCTTCTTATGCGGAGCAAATACCTCACCGAACGATTTCAGATGTGCGACAAAATCAGGAATATTCTGTAGCAATAGGTTGTATTTCTTCATGTTTGGCACCATTTGAGAGGTTGGTTTGATAGTATCACGGGACTCGACTCTCTTTGTAAAATTCGAACATTCTGGAGCTGCATTGGCTGTGTACGTTCCACAATTTTATCCGTAATTAGTAGAGAACCGAATGATTATAATAAGACCTTCTTATCCTGATTTTAAAAGTGGTTTCGTATACCAAGCAAGGGAAAGAGACCGGACGGGAAAACTAATTAAATTTGTCCGGGTTGAAGGCGCTAAAACAGCCTAAATTTGACCACAAAGTCAGGAGGAGTTCCGTGCCGGGAAGCAGAACAGTAAAATATTTCATCGCAGTGGTCGTACCGTTGATTATCCAGGCTCAGTGGAATTATCCGTTGACCCGGGTAGAGACCGTAATTGACGAGCTGCATGGCACGCGCATCTCCGATGACTATCGCTGGCTGGAAAATTCCGGTGATCCGGAAGTACAGGATTGGATCACCGCCCAGGATGATTTTACCCACTTTTTGCTCGACAGTCTGCCGCAGCGCCGCCGGATCGAGAAAATCGTCAGCGCCTTGTATGATATGCCGGTAATGACAGTGCCCCAGATTTACGATCAACGTTATTTCTATTTCAAGCGTGCCGCCGGACAGAATCATAAAGCGCTATATTACAGCGATGATTTCCCCGGGAGAAAGGAGCGGGTAGCGCTGGACCCGAATCAGTTCAGCGAAGCCGGCACAACCGGTCTGGACTGGCAATACCCGTCACCCAGCGGCGCCTTGCTGGCCTACGGCGCTTCCCGCGGTGGTTCGGAAATCAGCACGCTTATGGTCAGAAATGTGGATCAGGGTGCCGATCTGGCCCTGGTAATCCCTTACACCAGGTCCAGCCCGGTGGTCTGGTTGCCGGATGAGAGCGGTTTTTATTACGTCCGATATCCTGAACCAGGAACCGTGGCAGAAGGCGATGAATTTTATTTCCGGCGCCTGTTCTTCCACGATCTGGCCGATACGACCTGGGAAAACGACTGCTTGATTTTTGGCGACCAGCTGGGGCGCGAGGACTGGGTCGACGCCTATGGGACTTCCGATGGGGAATACCTGTTTATTTATTCATCCGTGGATTGGACTGTCAACGATCTGTATTTGATGCGGCTGGAACGGAACGCGGAAATCCAGCCGGTGGCGGTGGGTCTGGATGGGTATTTTTCCGGTGATGTTTACGACGACCGGATTTATCTGTTGACCGATCTGAACGCCCCGCAGTACCGGCTGGTGACGGCGCCGGTCGGCACACCGGGGCCGGAGTACTGGAAGGAAATCATCCCGGCCTCAAACCAGCGCCTCGAGACCTTCACCATTGCCGACGGCCAGATCGCCGTGGCCTTTCGCAAGGATGTGATATCGCATCTGTGGATGTACTCACTGGACGGCAAACGCAAGTGGGAGATACCGTTGCCGGTCATGGGCAGCATTAAAAATATCCATGGCGATCCGCGCTCTTATAACCTGTTTTTCGATTTCGAATCGTTTATCCATCCGCCGACAATATTCCATTTCGACCTGTTCACGGATAAATTGCAAACTTTGCACCGGCCGGAACCCGGGATTGATCTCAGTCACCAGACGATGACCCAGATCTTTTATCCCTCCCGGGATGGCACCAGTATTCCGATGTTTATCGTCCATCATGATTCGCTGGAGCTGACCGGCGATAATCCGACCATGCTCTATGGTTACGGCGGTTTTGATATTTCCGAGAAGCCGGTTTTCAGTCAGACTGCCGTACCCTGGATACTGGAAGGCGGCGTGTTCGCGCTGGCTAACATCCGTGGCGGCGGCGAGTACGGCCGGGCGTGGCACGAATCGGCCCGACTCGATAATAAACAGAACAGTTACGATGATTTCATCGCCGCCGGCGAATGGCTGATCGCCAACGGCTATACCGATTCGAAACATCTTTCAATTCGCGGGGGCAGCAATGGCGGACTGTTAGTGGGCGTTGCCATCACCCAACGGCCGGACCTGTGGCAGGCAGCGGTCTGCGGCGTGCCGCTACTGGATATGATCCGTTACCATAAATTTTCCATTGCCAGTCTGTGGATTCCCGAATTCGGCTCAGCCGACAACCCGCAGCAGTTTCCGTTCATCTTTGCCTACTCGCCTTACCACAACGTGAAATCACACAGCGACTATCCGGCCACCCTGTTCACCACCAGCGAATTTGATACCCGGGTCGATCCGCTGCACGCCTGCAAAATGACGGCCCTGCTGCAGAAGAAAAACACCGGCCAGCGGCCGATCCTGTTGCGCTACGAACGCAGCGCCGGCCATAGCAAAGGCACACCGGTCAGCAAATCAATCACTACCCGCAGCGATGAACTGGCCTTTCTGATGTGGCAGTTGGGAATGAAGTAGGATTATTATTTATATGAGCGGTTGGCTTTCAGTTTTTGTTTAAGAAAAATGATTTATTGTAGGGACAATTCGCGAATTGTCCCTGCCGTAGTTGGGTATTAATTCGGCAACCTTCCAGATTACAGAACAAGCAACCAGGAAGGTTGTATATAGAATGCATATTGTAGGGGCACGATACGCCGTGCCCAAATAAAAAAACGGGACCCCGGCGGAGTCCCGTTTTCACAGCTACAAAGATCAGTATTAATTAACTGACCGCAGCAACCGCAGCTTTCACCGCTTCTTCGATCAGCTCGACCGGCGGTTTTTTAATGTAACCATTCGCGATCAGGTTATCGGTCAGGCTGCGGGCATACTTGATGTCCTTTTCGGCCATGGCGAAGGCTTCTTCACGGGTCATTTCGATCCGGGCGACGCCATCTTTGATAGCCTGCATGGCAACATCAGCGGCCTCGTAGGGGAAGACGCCGGCTTCATCCATGGTGGGCGTGATGTATTCCGGATGGATGCCCTTTTCTTCTGCGAATTTGGCCAGGGAACGAGCGGCGGTAATCGCCATTTGGTCGGTGATCTTGCGGGCGCGCACCATCAATGCACCCTTCAAAATTGCCGGGAAGCCCATGGAATTGTTGACCTGGTTGGGGAAGTCACCGCGACCGGTGGCCACGATGTAGGCCCCGGCTTCCTTGGCGGAGTAAGGATAGATTTCCGGCACCGGGTTGGCACAGACGAAAACAATTGATTTTTTCGCCATGGAAGCCACCCATTCCGGCTTGACCGTATCCGGTCCCGGTTTGGACAGGGCAATCAGCACATCGGCGCCCTTACAGGCCGTCGCCATATCAGGATAGGCCTGGGGGTTGGTAGCCTGGCACAGTTCCCATTTGCGATAGAAACGCGGGTCGGCCTTGATATCATCACGACCTTTGTGGAGCGAGCCGCGGGAATCGAACAGGACTATTTTCTGTGGATCGGCGCCGGCTTTGAGGATCAAGCGGGCAATCGTAGTGTTGGATGCGCCGGCTCCCAGCATCACGATCCGGATATTGCCGATTTCTTTGCCGGCTACTTTCAGGGCGTTGATCAATCCGGCCAGGGTGACCGAACCGGTGCCCTGGGCGTCATCATGCCAGACCGGGATATCACATTCTTCGCGCAGCGTATCCAGCACCTTGTAGCAATTGGGCTGGGAAATATCTTCCAGATTA
>JBDRBK010000163.1:0-15879 GCA_043822705.1 Fidelibacterota bacterium | reverse complement strand
TAAACAGGCTTCGGTCTACGCCCTCGGTATCATCTTCACTTTTTCCGTGCTGGGTTTGATTCTGGCGCTGACGTTGGGGGCGGCCGGTGCCAACCAACTGGCGGCCAATCCCTGGGTCAACCTGTTTATCGGCGGTCTGTTTATTTATTTCGCCTTATCGCTGTTCGGAATGTATGAAATCCAGTTGCCGGCACGGTTGCGCTCGTTCACGCTCAGTCAGGAAGGTCGCGGCGGCTATGCCGGCACGTTGTTCATGGCGCTGACCTTCACATTCACTTCTTTCACCTGCACGGTGCAATTCGTGGGCTTATTGCTGGTGGCTGCCGCTCAGGGACAATGGTTCTGGCCGACGATCGGAATGCTGGTGTTCAGCACCGCCTTCGCCCTGCCGTTCTTTTTTCTGGCACTGTTTCCCCAGTATCTGGCCAAACTGCCGCGGTCCGGCGGCTGGCTGAACTCGGTGAAAGTTGTCATGGGCTTCCTGGAACTGGCGGCGGCCTTCAAATTCCTCAGTAATTCCGATCTGGTCTGGCAATGGAATCTTTTTACGCACGTGACCGTGCTGGTCACCTGGACGGTGATCATGCTGTTCACCGGGATTTATCTGCTGGGCAAACTGCGCCTGCCCCACGATTCGGCGGTATCAGCCAGCGGCGTCCCCCGGATGCTGCTGAGCCTGTTCTTTCTGGCCTTTTCCCTGTATCTGGCGACCGGTCTGGTCGGCCGGCCGATCCACGGCCTGATTTATTCCTATCTGCCGCCGCGGCTGGAAGCCACCACCCGGACCGTCCGGACCGATGGCTCGATCCATGAACAATTCAAATGGCATCAGGAATTGGAGAGCGCCCTCGGCGAGGCGCGTCGACTGGGCAAGCCGGTATTTGTAGATTTTACCGGGTATACCTGCACCAATTGCCGCTGGATGGAGGCCAATGTTTTCACCAATCCGGAAGTACAACAGCGCTTCGGTGAATTCGTGCTGGTCCAGTTATTCACTGACGGCGGCGAAAATTATCGTGAACATCAGCAGTACGAGATCGATCGCTTCGGGACGGCCTCGCTGCCTTTTTATGTGATTTTAAGTCCCGAGGATAAGGAAATCACCCGCTTCCCGGGGATGTCCCGCAATATCGACGAATTCATCGCATTTCTTGACCGGGGGCTTTCAGGCTAAACTAAAGGACGAATATGAAAAGATATCTGATTACAGGAATGATTTTAATCTCCGGGTTCATCGGTTGCGCACCGAAAGATGCCGGTCAGGCCCAGCAGGCGTCGGCGCGCCCGGCCAACGCGATTGTCGCCCCGGACTTTACACTGATGTCGCTCGGCGGCGAGATGGTGTCGCTTAAGGGATTGAAAGGCAAGGTGGTTATCCTGAATTTCTGGGGCACCTGGTGTCCGCCCTGCCGCCGGGAAATACCGGATTTCATCAAACTATATGACAAATACCGGAACGATGGCCTGGAAATCGTTGGCATTACATTATCATCCGGGAGCGCCGCCGATATCGAGCGGTTCGTGCGCGACTGGGGCATGAACTACACGATCCTGACCGATATAACCGAGATGGAGACCCAGATCGTGACCGACCTTTACGGGCGGGCGACCGGGGCGCCGATCAGCGGGATACCGACGACCTTCATCATCGATCGCGACGGCTATATCCGTAAATCCTATATCGGTCCGCGTACGGCGGAAGTGTTCTATTCCGACCTGAAGCCGTTTCTGTAAACCGGCAAATCCGGATTAGTATTCCAGACCGGGTAATGGATCCATGGATTCGTTACCCGGTTTTGGTTTTCCTAGTTTCTTGAATCAACAGCAATTGGCGATAGACATTTTCCGCGGAACAATTTTCACCGGATTTACATACAAAAACTAAAAATTGTGGAGTTTGTCATGCGCAACAGAATTGTATTTATTGTAACGATACTGATCGGTTTTATTTACGCTCAGAATTCAATCGTAGACCAGTTCAGTCAGGCACTGGCCGATATCGCCGAGCAGGCCAATCCGGCGGTGGTGACGATTACAACCGAAAAGGTCATTTCCGGCCGCAATCCCTACCACGGGATGCCGTTTGAGGATTTTTTCAATTTCCAGTTTGAAGGACCCGAATACCACGGTACGGCCCTGGGCTCCGGCGTGGTGGTCGATGCCGGTAAGGGCTACATCCTGACCAACAACCATGTTGTCGAAGGTGCCGATAAAATTGAAGTGCACCTGCTGGACAAACGGATTATCGAGGCGGAAATGGTGGGAACCGATCCCAAGTCCGATCTGGCGGTGTTGAAAATCAAGGCGAAGGACCTCGTCGCCCTGAAACTGGGCGATTCCGACAAACTGCGGGTCGGTGAATGGGTTATGGCGGTAGGCAGCCCGTTTTCAGCCAACTTAAGTCATTCGGTCACGGCTGGAATCGTCAGTGCCATGGGACGCAGTAATATCATCAACGCCCAGAATTACGAGGATTTTATCCAGACCGACGCCGCAATCAATCCCGGTAATAGCGGCGGCGCCCTGTTGAACATGCGTGGTGAGTTGGTGGGTATCAACACCGCCATCGCCACCGGCGGCATCGAGAAATCCAACAGCGGTGTCGGTTTTGCCATACCCTCCAACATGGCCCGCAAAGTGATGCGCGATCTGATCGAGCACGGCTATGTGGTCCGATCTTACATCGGTGTCGGAATCCAGAATGTGGACGACGCCGTCGCCAAGGCCGTCGGCCTGGATCAGCGCGAAGGCGCACTGGTCGGCGAGGTAATGGAAAACAGTCCCGCCGCCAAGTCCGATCTGCGGGTCGGCGATGTGATTATCGCCTTTAATGGGACCAGAATCAGCAGTACCGACCATCTGCGCAACCTGGTTTCATCGACCCCGCCCGGCGATAAATCGAAGATCGAAATCGTACGGGATGGCAAACATAAAACGGTTTCCGTCGTCTTGGAAGAGCTTGCGGACAAGACCCAGCAATTGGCCAGCCGCCAGGAACCGGAAAAGAGTGAGTTGGGTATGAATGTCCAGAATCTGACCCGGGCGTTGGCGGAGCGTTACGATATCGATCCGAAAACCACCGGCGCCGTTATTACCTATATCGAACGCGGCAGCCCGGCGGCGCGGGCCGGATTGCGTCCCGGCGATGTGATCATCAAAGTCGGCTCCCAGGATATCACCGATGCCGAACAATTTCGCCAGGTCAGCCGGGCCGGACAGAAAGACGCCCTGCTGCTGTTGATCAAACGTGGCGAATCCACCCGGTTTTATCCCCTGGAAATGAACTGATTTTCGGACTATCTGATTGGAAAAAGTCCTCCGCTTGGGGGACTTTTTCATTTGTACCCGATACGTTCGGTACTCGTTGACTCTGGTAAGCAATTTCCACTAACTTCGCAAGCTAAAATCAGGTCCATATGCGTGATTGGGAGGTCTGTTTTTACCTAAAATCAGCGTCATATGTCGATGAAATTATTAGACGGAAAAGAATTGGAATAAGGACAAAAACGCCGGAATGATTAAAAAGGTCGATCCCAACGTCGATTTTATCGCCCTGGAGCATGATATCCTGTCTTTCTGGGAGAAAAACCGCATCTTCGAAAAACGGGTGGCGGCCAACCGGGGGAAACCGCGCTGGAGTTTTCTGGACGGTCCCATCACCGCCAACAACCCGATGGGCGTGCATCACGCCTGGGGACGCACCCTGAAGGATATTTTCAATCGCTACAAGGCCATGACCGGTCACGAATTGCGCTATCAGAACGGTTTCGACTGCCAGGGCCTGTGGGTGGAAGTGGAGGTCGAGAAGGAACTGGGATTCAAGTCCAAGCGCGACGTGGAAGAATTCGGGATTGAAAATTTCGTCAACCTGTGCAAGGAACGGGTTCGCAAATACTCGGCGATCCAGACCGCGCAATCGATTCGTCTGGGCTACTGGATGGACTGGGATAATTCCTATTATACCATGTCCGACGAGAATAATTACACGATCTGGGCTTTCCTGAAAAAATTGTCCGAGCAGGGAAAAATTTACCGCGGGACCGACGTCGTGCCTTGGTCCGGCAAATCCGGAACATCCTATTCACAGATGGAAATCATCGAAGGCCGTAAGCTGGTGGCCCACGATGCGGTTTTCGTGCGTTTCCCGCTGAAAAGTCGCGACCGGGAATATCTGCTGGTCTGGACGACTACTCCCTGGACCCTGACTTCCAATGTGGCAGCGGCGGTCAACGTCAACCTCGAATATGCCCGCCTGCGTTCGCAGGATGGCGAAATCTACTATTTTGCCGCCGACAATCTGGAATTTCAGCGACTCGAAAAACAGTTCAGCGAAAAGAAGCAATGGGTCGACGGCGTCCCTAAGTTGAAGACCATCGCCCAGCTTTTCAAGGAACGGGGCGGGTATACACTCGAAGGCAACATCCGGGGTGAAGAAATGATCGGCTGGGAGTACAGCGGTCCCTTCGATTACCTGGAAGCCCAATCCGTTCCCGGCGGGCACCCCTTTATTAATGAAGCATTGAAGCAGAACGCCGTGACCGGAATTACCTGTCACCGGGTAATCGACGGCGGCAAGGATTCCGAAGGCAGCGATGTGGTCGTGGCCGGCGAAGGTACGGGCATCGTGCATATCGCCCCCGGTTGCGGCGATATCGACCATCAGATTGGCCGTAAGGAAGGACTGGTCGACATTGCCCCGCTGGATGACGAATCTTGTTATATCGACAGCTTCGGCTGGCTTACCGGCCGCCGCGCCACCGATCATCAGACCACCAGCGATATTATCGAAGACCTGAAGCGCAACGGCTTCCTAGTGCATGTGGAACGCTACCCCCATGTCTATCCCCATTGCTGGCGTTCCGGCGATGAACTGGTCTTCCGGATGGTGAACGAATGGTACATCAAAATGGACTGGCGCGCCGGTATCAAGAAAATTGTCGATCAGATCGAATGGCTGCCGGAATGGGGCCGCGACCGCGAGAACGAATGGCTGGACAACATGGGCGACTGGATGATTTCCAAGAAACGCTTCTGGGGCCTGGCGCTGCCAATCTGGACATTTGAGGACGGCAGTTATTACGTGGTTGGATCGAGGGCCGAATTACAGGAACTGGCGGTGGAAGGCTGGGAAGAATTCGCTGGTAATTCGCCGCATCGACCGTGGATCGACAAGGTGAAAATAAGGCATCCGGAAACAGGGCTGGTCGGAACCAGAATCCCCGATGTGGGCAATCCCTGGCTGGATGCCGGCATCGTTCCCTATTCGACTATGAAATACATTTCCGACCGGGCCTACTGGGAAAAATGGTTCCCGGCCGATTTCATCACCGAATGTTTTCCCGGTCAATTCCGCAACTGGTTTTATTCCCTGCTGGCGATGTCAACGATCATGGAGAACCGTCCGCCGTTCAAGACCCTGCTGGGCCATGCCCTGGTCAAGGACGAGGACGGCCGCGAAATGCATAAATCATGGGGTAATGCGATCTGGTTTGATGACGCCGCCGAGAAAATGGGCGTCGATGTTATGCGCTGGATGTACGCCGCCCAGAATGTGGAGAATAACCTGCTGTTCGGTTATCAGCATGCCGATGAAGTCCGGAAACGGATCATAACGCTGTGGAATTCCTATTCCTTTTTCGCCACGTATGCCGCCCTGGACCAGTTTACTCCGGTTGCCGACCGGATTACGCCCGCTGATTTGACCGTTCTGGATCGCTGGATACTGGCCAAACTGAACCAGTTGATTGTCGACAGCCGCGAAGCGATCGATGGTTTCCAGCCGTTCCGGATGATGCGCAGCGTCAATCTTTTCCTGGAGGATTTGTCCAACTGGTACATCCGCCGTAATCGCCGCCGTTTCTGGAAGAGCGAGAACGATTCCGATAAAAAGACGGCCTATGCCGTCCTGCATGAAGTACTGGTCTCGACCATCAAGCTGCTGGCGCCGATTCTGCCGTTCATTGCCGAAGAAATCTACCAGAACCTGGTTCGCAGTACCGACGTTGACGCTCCCGAAAGCATCCATCTGTGTGATTATCCGGTCGCGGCGGCGGAAATGATCGATGCCGGTTTGATGCAACGGGTCGATACCTTACGCAAGGTAGTGGAACTAGGCCGGTCCGCCCGCAATCAGGCCAACCTGAAGATTCGTCAGCCGCTGGCCCGGTTGAATTTCGTCGTGGATGACGACGAGCTGGCTGCGTTCATCGCCGAGCATCAGTCGGTGATCCTGGAAGAATTGAACGTTAAAATGATCGAACGCAGCCATGATGTGGCACAATTATTGAACACATCGGTAAAGCCGAATCTGCCGGTGCTGGGTCCCCGCTACGGGAAAATCCTGGGCGGTATCCGGCAGGAATTGGCGGCACGACCGGCCGCTGAGCTGGTCCTGGAACTGGATCGCACAGGGCAGATAAAATTGGCGATCGATGGGTCTGCTGTCTATCTCACGGCTGACGACCTGTTGATTGAAAAACTATCCGCCGCGGGCTACGCGGCCGCAGCCGAAGGAGCACTGACGGTTGCCTTAACGACCGAACTGGATCAGGAATTAATCCGTGAAGGCATTGTTCGCGATGTGATTAGACAGGTGCAAATTATGCGGAAAAAAGCTAAATTCATGGTTGAGGATAGGATCAATATCTACGCTGTATTCGATGGACCTGTCGGCGAGGCAATAATGGCGAATAAAGAATATTTTTGTAACGAAACGCTAACCCAAAAGATAGTTCCTGAGCTTAAGGCTGGGGAGTATCATGATACGTTTATTGTGCGAGATCAACAGCTGACGATCGCCCTTGAACGTATTGACCAGGTATAAGTGAGGTCTACCATGACAAATAAACACTACTCAAAAAGTAAACTGCAAGAATTCCGTAAACTAATCCTGGAGAAAATGGAAGGAGTTGCCGATGAGGTCGGCACGATCCAGGACGGAATCAACACCGCCAGGGATGCCAGTGGCGGGATGTCGCAGGATTCCATTTACGGTGTGCATATGGCCGATGCCGGTACCGATTCCCACGAACGGGAAAAAAGTTATTTGCTGATGACCCGCGAGGAAAATTATTACCGTAATCTGCTGACAGCCATTGAACGCATCGATACCGAAGAATTCGGGACTTGCACGATCTGCGGTGAATTGATTCCCGAAGAACGGATGATCGAAGTTCCCAACACCAACAAATGCGTATCCTGCAAAAATAAGGAAAAACTGAATCCTGTATGAGGGTCCTGTACCTTTCGATTATATTAGTAATACTCGATCAGATTACCAAAGTGTTGACGCGTGCTCGAATGGATTTGCACGAATCCATACCGGTGGTACGCAATTTTTTCCATTTTACCCATGTCACCAATGATGGAATGGCCTTCGGCTTGAATTTCCCGGCCGGGATTTATGTGTTCACCGCCGTATCCGTCATTGCCGCGGTCGGTCTGGCCTGGTATCTGTGGGCGGTCCGCCGCGAAGCACTGCTGCTGCGAACCGGCCTGGCCTGCATTTTTGCCGGCGCAATCGGTAACCTGATCGACCGGGTTCTTTTTGGCCAGGTAACCGATTTTCTGGATTTTATTTTCTGGGGTCACCATTTCCCTGTTTTCAACATCGCCGATTCATCGGTAACGATCGGAATGGTGCTGTTCCTGTATTTTTCGATCATTATCCAACCCCGATTGGAAGCAGCTCAGACCGTTTCTTGAATATTCTCACCCTGACAGTCGACACGCCGGAAAAAATCAGGCTGGATAAATTCCTGGCCGGGCAATTGTCCGATTATTCCCGAACCCTGATTCAGGAACAAATCCGGGCCGGACGGGTCACGGTGGATGGCCGGTCAGTAAAAGCCGGTTACCAGTTGGAGGGCGGGGAGCAGATACAAATCGAATGGAGCGAGCCAGACTCCGCAAGCGCCCAAATCACACCGGAGAATATTGAGCTTGATGTCGTCTATGAAGATGAAGCGCTGATTGTTATCAATAAACCGGCCGGAATGGTCGTCCATCCCGGTACCGGTAATCCGACCGGCACGCTGGTCAACGGACTGGCCTGGCGGTTTCGTGAGTTGTCCGATATCAATGGACCGTTGCGACCCGGCATAATTCACCGCCTGGACCGGGACACGTCCGGTTTAATCGTCGCCGCCAAGTCTAACCGGGCACATGATCGTCTGGCGCGTCAATTCGAACAGCGGCAGGTTGAGAAAACCTACCTGGGAATAACCTGGGGCGTCTGGGAACCGACCGCCGGCCTGATCGACATCGGCATCCGCCGGCAACGCACCGATCCAACCAGATTCGTGGCCGCAATCGACGGCAAACCGGCCCAGACCGAGTACCAGTTATTGGAGGCTTTCCGATATCTCAGTTACGTCCGTTTTCATCCGCGGACCGGTCGTACACACCAGATTCGGGTACACGCCGCGCACGCCGGATTTGCAATTTTCGGTGATGAAGTGTATAATGGAGGCGTAAATCGCAGCCGGGGGTATTTACCTGAAGTACGGAAAATTCTCAGGGATTTATTGAATACGGTCAATCGCCACGCACTACATGCTTTTCAAATCCGGTTCCGTCACCCCGATTCGGACGAAACGGTACAATTCGAGGCACCATTGCCGGCGGACCTGCAATATTTACTTACCAAAGTACAGATCTTCAATGAATAATCCACCGTCGGATATTATTAACGATTTTTTAAGTTATATCGGGAAGGAGCGTAATTATTCCCAAAACACGCTCAAATCCTACGGCCGGGATTTGCAGCGTTTCCAGGCATTTATCCAGACCTACTCCGGTGAGCCCGATACGACCTTTGGCAATGTCGACAAACTGGCTATCCGCCATTTTCTGGGAGCCGAGTTTGAGCAGGGCTATTCCAGCAGAACGGTGGCCCGCCGGCTGGCTTCACTGAAATCGTTTTTCAAATACCTGCTGCGGGCGGAAGAAATTTCCGCCAACCCGACTATTGGGATTAAAACACCCCGGACCCCCAAAACACTGCCCAATTATATCCCCGAGAAATTAATCGATGAATTGATGGCGGCGCCCCGGATCGACACCCTGAATGGTCTCTGCGACCGTGCGGTTCTGGAGCTGTTTTACAGCACCGGCATGCGGCTCAGCGAATTGACCGGGCTGAATATCGGCCATGTCGATTTTAACAATCAGGTTGTCAAGGTGCGCGGCAAGGGCAACAAAGAGCGGATTATTCCATTCGGTCCCCAGGCCCGTAAATCCCTGGAACAATTTCTCAGGGAACGAGGTATTACCAAGTATCGAACAGAAGCCGGACAACCATTGTTCACGACGAAAGGAAATCGACGTATTTCGATTCGCACGATTCAGCGCCGGGTAAAAAAATATCTGCAGAACCTGACAGCCGGGACGGCACTTGGTCCGCACACATTGCGGCACACCTTCGCCACTCACATGCTCGATCACGGGGCCGATATCAGATCGGTGAAGGATCTGCTGGGCCACAGCAGTTTATCATCCACGCAGGTCTATACGCACCTGCAACCGGACCGGATGAAAAAGATTTACCGGCAGGCACATCCGCACGGAGGCTCCAGCCGCTGATGCGATCAATTTTCTCCATGTCCGGTGTGGTACGAAATTTGATAGAATCTTGTTTGGATGTAAGTGATCAATGCTAATCAATAATGAAAGGTAAAAATAATGGTAATTGAATTCACCGCCCGTCATTTCAAAGCCCCCGATCAACTCAAAGAATATGCCGAGGAAGAAATGAACCGTCTGCACCACTATTACGATCGGATCACCCAGGGACAGATTATCCTGGCCCATGAGAATAATTCATTCTGGGCGGAAATCAATCTTTCGGTCCCTCACGAAAAATTGAACGTGCGTGAATCATCCGATAATATTACCAAAAGTATTGATCAGGCCGTGAGTACCATGATCACCCGCATTAAGAAATATAAAGACAAACAGAAGCATTTTTAAGGAAACCGCGGGGGACTGATCATGAAAGTAATTATACCGGTGGCGGGTCGCGGCACCCGCCTCCGGCCGCATACCGACCAGATTCAAAAAGCGCTGCTGCCCCTGGCCGGCAAGCCGCTGCTGGATCATATTGTCGAAAACCTGCTGGCTCAGGGTTTCGACCGGCTTAGTTTCATCGTCGGACATTTCGGCGATCAGATCAGCGACCATTTGAAAAAATACCGTGGGCAATTTGAAATTGTGTATCAGACCGAACAACTCGGCCTGGGGCATGCCGTCCTGCAGGGATTGCAAGACACGGATCAGCCGTTGCTGGTGTATCTGGGCGACGCTGTTTATGACTACCCATTGCCCAAGTTGCGGACGCTGGTTGAAAATGGCATTGCGGTGCAGCCGGTTGCTGATCCGGAACGGTTTGGAGTAGTGGCGCTTGAAGGTGACCGGATTACCGGTTTTCATGAAAAAGTCGCCGATCCGCCGACCAATCTGGCGATCATCGGACTGTACTATTTCCAACAGGAACAGCGCCTCAAACAGGCCCTGGAATACCTGCTGGAAAATGACCATAGGACCAATGGCGAATACCAGTTGACCGACGCCCTGACGGTGATGCTGAATTGGGGCGAACCCTTCCGGGTTATCCGCGGGGCCGTCTGGTATGATGCAGGTATCCCGGAAACCTATCTCCGTTCCAACCGCCTGCTGCTGCGCTCCGATCACCAGGATTTCCCCGGTGTGGAATTCCGTGAGCCGGTCCATGTGGGACCGGGCTGCCGGATCAGCAATTCCGTGATCGGTCCCCATGTGACAATAATGGATGATTGCCGAATCGATAATTGCGAACTGACGGACTGTGTCGTGCTGGCCGGTTCGCGTCTGAAGGACAAGAATATCCGTTCCCGGATTACGGCCGGAGACGGTTCTGAATACTGTTAAAAAGGACTTTGAACCAAAGGTAAAAACTGTTTATAATCAAGCACCGTCGGGATTTGAGCCATATTGCCTCGACGTTAAACAAAGCAGCTAAAAAGGCCTCAAGCCGGTTTTAGCTCCGGCTTTTTTGTTATGCGAACACTATCGGAAATATTAAAAAACCGGATCCTGGTCCTTGATGGGGCTATGGGTACCATGCTGCAGGCGCTGCAGTTGAAGGAAGCGGATTTTCGCGGGCAGCGATTTGCCGACCACCCCATCGATCTGCAAGGCAATAACGATCTGCTTTCGCTTGCGGCGCCGGAGACAGTCGCGGCGATTCACCGGGCTTACCTGGAAGCCGGGGCGGATATTATCGAGACCAACACCTTCAACGCCAATGGCATCTCTCAGCGTGACTACCACCTGGCGGAACTCAGTTATGAAATGAATCTCGCTTCCGCGCGGATCGCCCGTACGGTTGCCGACGAATTCAGCGGCAGGGAACCGGACCAGCCACGGTTCGTAGCCGGCGTGCTGGGTCCCACCAATCGCACCGCCTCCATTTCGCCGGCAGTGGACCGGCCCGAGTACCGCAATGTCAGCTTTGATGAATTACAGACCGCTTACAGCGTCCAGGCGACCGCGTTGATCGAAGGTGGAGTCGATCTGCTGCTGGTCGAAACGGTTTTTGATACCCTCAATTGCCGGGCGGCCCTGTTCGCCATCGCCGCAGTCCGCGAAAGGCTGAACAGCCCGATACCGGTGATGATATCGGGAACGATTGTCGATGCCAGCGGCCGGACGCTTTCCGGTCAGACGATCGAAGCATTCGTCAATTCGATCAGTCATGCCGAACCATTTTGCATCGGACTGAATTGTTCTTTGGGAGCCGCCGAACTGCGGCCGCACCTGCAGGAGCTGGCTGAAATCACCGGCACCCTGGTATCCGTGCATCCCAATGCCGGCCTGCCCAACGAACTGGGCGAGTACGATCAGTCACCGGAAAATATAGCCCGGCTGGTGGGCGAATTCGCCCATTCCGGGTTGGTCAATATCGTCGGCGGCTGTTGCGGCACCACCCCGGAACATATCCGTGCGCTGGTCAGGGCAGTCGAAGGCTGTGCACCCCGAACAATACCGGTGGTTCCGCCCTTCACCCGGCTCAGCGGTCTCGAAGCGTTGACGATCCGGCCCGATTCGCTGTTCGTCAATGTGGGCGAACGTACCAATGTGAGCGGTTCCGCCCGGTTCGCCCGGCTGATCAAAAACGGCGATTATGAGGCGGCGTTGGCCGTCGCCCGCCAGCAGATCGACAACGGCGCCCAGGTGATCGATATCAACATGGATGCAGGATTGCTGGACGCGGTCGCGGCCATGGATACTTTCCTGAAAATGATCGCCTCTGACCCGGCCGTCAGTCGGGTGCCGGTGATGCTGGATTCATCGGACTGGGCCGTTATCGAGACCGGCCTCAAGTGCCTGCAGGGCAAAGGCATCGTCAATTCCATCAGTCTCAAGGACGGTGAAAAAACCTTTCTGGAGCGGGCCCGGCTGATCCGGCGCTACGGCGCGGCGGTGATCGTCATGGCCTTCGACGAAGACGGCCAGGCCGACAGCCACGACCGCAAGGTCGCCGTCTGCCAACGAGCCCACGACCTGCTGACCGGGATTATCGGTTTTCCCGAGCAGGATATTATTTTCGATCCCAATATTTTCGCCGTAGCCACCGGGATCGCCGAGCACAACAATTTCGCCGTCGATTTTATCGCGGCCTGCCGGACGCTCAAGCAGAAATATCCCCGCTGCCTGGTCAGCGGCGGCGTCAGCAATATTTCTTTTTCCTTCCGCGGCCAGGACCAGATTAGGGAAGCGCTGCATTCGGTGTTTCTGTATCATGCGATTCAGGCCGGTCTGGACATGGGCATCGTCAACGCGGGACAACTGGCGATCTACGATGACCTGCCCGCCGAGCTGTGCTCCGCCGCCGAGGATGTAATCCTGAACCGGCGTCCGGAGGCCACCGAATGCCTGACGGAGCTGGCGCATAAATATCAGTCCGCCGGACCCCGTCAGCAGGCCAACCGGGAATGGCGCGATCTGCCGGTTAGGGAGCGCCTCCGCCACGCGCTGGTGGAGGGAATCGTGGACCACATCGAGTCGGATGTGGATGAAATCCGTCGGCAGAGTGACTGGGCGCTGGATGTGATCGAAGGTCCTCTGATGGACGCTATGGCGGTGGTGGGCGACCTGTTCGGGGCCGGTAAAATGTTCCTGCCGCAGGTGGTAAAAAGTGCCCGGGTGATGAAAAAGGCCGTGTCCTGCTTGATACCTTTCATTGAAGAAGAACGTCACCGGGCTGGTCGAGCCGTAGCCGCTCGTGGTAAAATCGTGCTGGCTACGGTCAAGGGCGATGTCCATGATATCGGCAAAAATATTGTCGGAGTCGTCCTGGGCTGCAATAATTATGAGATAATTGATCTGGGCGTCATGGTGCCGATGGACCGCATCCTGGCCGCGGCGCGCGAGCATCGGGCTGACATTATCGGGCTCAGCGGACTGATAACACCGTCCCTGAATGAGATGACCCGTATCGCCCGCGAACTGGAGCGGCAAAATTTCCGGATACCACTGCTGATCGGCGGGGCTACCACATCGAAGATTCACACGGCACTGAAAATCGATTCGGAGTATTCCGGGGCGGTGGTGCATGTCAGTGATGCCTCCCGCAGTGTCGGTGTCGTTAATAATCTGCTGGCCGAAGGTTCCGCCCCTGATTTTATAAACACGGTGAAGGATTCTTACCAGAAGCTGCGCCAGTCACGGGCCGGCGGTCCGGCCAGAAAACCGGTGCCACTGGATGAAGCCCGGCGCCGGCGACCACGGATCGAGTGGCACGATTACCGACCTACGGCACCGGCCCAGCCGGGTATCACGACCCTGAACGATTTTCCGCTGGCGGACCTGGTGCCGTACATCGACTGGACGCCATTCTTCCATGTCTGGGAGCTCAAGGGGCGCTACCCGGCGCTTTTGTCTGACGCGCAGGTTGGTCCGCAGGCCCGGGAACTGCTGGAAAATGCCCGGTCGCTGTTAGATCTGATTATTCGGGAGCGGAAACTGACGGCGCGGGCCGTATGTGGTATTTTTCCGGCTAATTCCGTCGGCGATGACATTCGCATCGTCAGCGCTGGTGACCATTATAGCACTCACTGGCTGCGGCAGCAGACCGCATCCAGTGCCGACGGACCGTACTTTTGTCTCAGTGATTTTATTGCCCCGGTCGATTCAGGCGTCAACGATTGGCTGGGTGGCTTCGTAGTCAGCACCGGATTCGGCGCCCGCGACCTGGCCGCTGAATATTCGGCCGTGAATGACGAATACCACAGCATTATGGTGAAAGCGCTGGCGGACCGGCTGGCGGAAGCGCTGGCGGAAAAGCTGCATGAACTGATCCGCCGCCAATTCTGGGGTTACGCCGTAGCTGAAACGCTGGCACCGGCCGATCTGCTGGCGGAAAAATTTCAGGGCATCCGGCCGGCTCCCGGTTATCCGGCCTGTCCTGACCATTCCCAGAAACAAATGCTATTTGACCTGCTGGCGGCGCCGAGCCGTATCGGCGTTACTCTGACCGAGAATTTCGCCATGGAACCGGCGGCCTCGATTTCCGGCTGGTATTTTGCTCATCCTCAGGCTCGCTATTTCAGCGTCGGCAAGCTCGATCGCGACCAGGTCCACGATTATGCCCGGCGCCAGGGCCGGCCGGTTGCACTGGTCGAGAATCATCTAACCGCCAACCTGGTTTACGAACCGGACAACCCGACTAAATTTTGATGGAATTATGAAAGTTATCGAACACATCGAACGTGCTACAGCGCAACTTTTCAGCTATGAAATTATCCCGCCGCCGCGCGGCAAGAGCGCCCAGGAAATCATTGACATCGTCAAGCAGTTGCAGCCCTACGATCCGCCGTACATCGACGTGACCAGTCACTCGGCGGAAGCCTATTACGAGGATCAGGCCGATGGCACGGTCCGGCGCCATGTGCGCAAGAAACGCCCGGGGACGATCAGCATCTGCGGCATTATCCAGAACCGTTTCAAAATTGATACGGTGGCCCACCTGCTCTGCCGCGGCTTTACCCGGGAAGAAACCGAGGATGCCCTGATCGAGCTGAATTACCTGGGGATTGAAAATGTGCTGGCCGTGCGCGGCGACGAGACCAATTACAAGAAACCGTTTAATAAGGAACGTAGCGTCAATCTCTATGCCCGGGAACTGGTGGAGCAGATCAACAACATGAACCGCGGCCAGTACCTGGAGGATATCATCAATGCCGAGGCGACCAATTTTTGTGTTGGCGTGGGGGGGTATCCCGAGAAACATTTTGAGGCGCCCAATCTGAAGACCGATATCGATCATCTGAAGGCCAAAGTCGCCGCCGGCGCTGATTATGTGGTGACGCAGATGGTGTTCAACAACCAGAAATATTTCACTTTTCTGGAACGCTGCCGGGAGGCCGGGATCACGGTGCCGATCATTCCCGGGATTAAAGTGCTGGATCGTATTTCCCAGCTCAACAATATTCCCCGCAATTTTTACGTCGATATACCGGACGAACTGGTGGATGAAATCCGTGAGAATCCCGATCATATCAAGGAGATCGGCTGCGAATGGGCTTACAATCAATGTTCCGACCTGTTGAACCAGGGTGTCAAAAATATCCATTTTTACATTATGAATGACGCCAGCATAATTACCGAGATAATTGATCGCTTGAAGTAGCCGGCGATTGGAGAATTAATAGAAAACCAACTAATCCAAGGAGTTGAAATGAGCAATTATTTATTCACATCCGAATCAGTGACCGAAGGACATCCTGATAAAGTCTGCGACGCGATTTCCGACGCCATCCTGGACGATCTTCTGCGGCAGGACCCGGAATCACGGGTAGCCTGTGAAACGCTGGCCACTAAGGGCATGATCGTTGTTTCGGG
>JBDRBK010000162.1:0-37860 GCA_043822705.1 Fidelibacterota bacterium | reverse complement strand
GTAGGCGATTTGCACGATTTGTTAAATTCCGGTGACACTTGGACCGTTAAATAAGATCAGTATCAAACAGATAATGATAACGGAGGGATTATGACAGGTTTTAAACTTGACGAAGGCAAGCTCCGGGATGCCGTTCTGGAGCTGATCCGGCGGACGTCGACCAAACTACCGGCCGACGTTATCGCCGCCATGCAAACAGCCATGGCCGGCGAGGCGCCAGGTAGTGCCGCCAAATCGGTGCTGGGCTCCATGCTCCGCAACGTGGAAATGGCCGATACCGGCAGTACGCCGATCTGCCAGGATACCGGCACCAATATTCATTTCGTGACGATTCCGGAAGGCGTTTCGCTGCGTAAAGTCGAAAATGCCATTGTCGCCGCTACCCGCCTGGCCACTGAAAAAGCCTACCTGCGGCCCAATGCCGTCGACTCGATCTCCGGAAAAAACTCCGGTGACAACACCGGTGTCATGTCGCCCTATATCCATTTCGAAGAATGGGACGAACCGGCAATAAAAATCCAGTTGGCGCTGAAAGGCGGTGGCTGTGAGAATGTCTCGGCTCAGTACAAGCTGCCGGACACCGGATTAAAGGCCGGCCGCAACCTGGAAGGCGTTTACAAATGCATCGTGGATGCGGTCAATAAAGCCCAGGGACTGGGCTGCGCGCCCGGTGTGATCGGAATCGGAGTTGGTGGCGACCGGGCCACCGGCATGGTGACGGCCAAAAAACAGTTGTTCCGGCGGTTGGACGACGTCAACCCGGATCAGCAATTGGATCAGTTGGAACAGAAATTGTTCAGCGATCTGAACAAACTGGGCATCGGTCCGCTGGGATTCGGCGGCAACACCACCGTGCTGGGTGTCAAAATCGGCGCCTTGCACCGCCTGCCCGCTTCATTCTTCGTGTCGATCGCCTACATGTGCTGGGCTGACCGCCGCCGGGAGATGCTCTTCAAGGAAAGCGAGGTGATCTATGGTTAGACTGCAACTACCGCTCAGCGAAGCTGACGCCCGCCGGCTGAAAGTCGGCGATGAAGTGGCTTTGAACGGAATCATGGTGACCGGCCGCGATGAAGCGCACTCCTGGCTGATCTCCGAAAAACCCGATTACGTCCGCGACCTGCTGGCAGGATCGGTGATTTATCACTGCGGTCCGGTAGTATCGAAGACCGGTGACGAGTGGAAATTTGTCGCCGCGGGACCGACTACTTCAATCCGGGAAGAACCTTACCAGGCGGATGTGATCAAGGAATTTAAGCTGCGCGGCGTGATCGGCAAAGGCGGAATGGGCGCCAAGACGCTGGCCGGCCTGAAAGAATCCGGCGCCGTTTACCTGCATGCCATCGGCGGTGCCGCCACTTTGCTGGCTCAGTCCGTGACCAAAGTCAAGGATGTGATCAAACTGGAAGAGTTCGGCGTTCCCGAAGCGATGTGGGTGCTGGAAGTGAAAGATTTCCCGGCCGTGGTGACGATGGATTCCCACGGTAATTCGCTGCACGAAAAGATCAAGACCGCTTCCGATAAAGTTGCCAGGGAATTGATTGGGATATAATTTATTGTAGTAGGGACAACTCATGAGTTGTCCCTACGAATTATTTTTATATGGATACCATTCACCGGTTGGTGGGTGGCAATTTCCTATCAATTTACACCGATTAATTTTATGAGCTACAAACCTCGCCTAACCACTGAAACCCGCATACACTATGCAATGTTTTGGCAGCCGGGCTTTGGTTAATCATTCGTCCCGCCTTTCAATTCTTTCGGCAAATTCTTTCTCAGGTGATCCGTTTTCAAATTTAGCTGTCTGCATAAAATTTAGATCCTTAGCGAGCCGCGGAACGCCCTGGCACCATAGTAAGAGGGTGCACTGTTATGATACACAAAGACCGTGCCGTAGCGGAAATCAGCAAAGATGGCACCGCCAAGTTTCCTGATCTCAGAAGGTGTTTTCACCCAGCTCGAGGTTTTCGTATCGAAATTTCCAAGTTTCTGCAACACTCGATATTGTTCTTCCGTTAAGAGTTCAATGCCCATGGCAGCAGCCATATCAACAGCGTTATTTTCTGGCTGATAGTCTTTCCTTGATTCCTGACCTTCACGGTCGTAACAAACACTTCTGCGGCCTTTAGGGCTTTCCACCGAACAATCATAAAAAATGAATTCGCCCGTCTTTTTAACATGACCGACAACATCTGGTTCACCGCCGGTTCTTTCCATTTCATTGAGCGACCATAGTTTTTCAGTATTGGCTTCCAGCTTTGCATGCAGTTTAGTCCATTCAAGACCTTTATGTCGGTTCATGTTTTTCTCAAAACGGGCTTTTAATGTTCTGATTAGTTCTTCACGTTGTTCTGGTGACAACTCCTTTTTATTTCCCATTGTCATTATGTGTTATCCTGATTTGGTTACAATTTATAGCAATTGGTTATGTGTAATGTCGGGCTGAGTGGACGTTTAGCACTCGCAAAACCCACAAATCACAATATAGAAGCCCCGTTATTACCTGTTTACTAGCTTAGTGAATTTTACGGAAAAATCCGCTGAAATTTAAAGGAATAGTCCCCAGCCCCGCCGCGAATTACTTTTCTTTATCAACCAACCTTGATATGGTGTCGCAATGAAAGCATTTCCGGTTATGCATCGAAATTAATCCGCTGCACTTCGGGCAATGATATATCCGGTACTGCTCGTCGATAAATGAGTCAATCCCTTTATTTTTGATAACAGCCAGATTATCCTTCACACTCACGTTATAATAGGTGGTATACCTTTTTTCGATCCGGTCGATTTGCTTGCAGGGATACTGATCACATTCAAAACAGAAATCAGCCTGACCGGGCAGGACCGCATGATTTAATCCGCTGCATTTAGCAAATAAATAAGTACAACGCTGATTTCTGGACCGGCAACCGCTGCAATGACTACGCTTCAGATTATGCACGCCCGCCAGATACCGGCTGCACAGGGCGCAATTGATTCCACAGGGCGCAAGCAGTTTGTCGATGATCGGGTTTTGATTTTTCATTTCTAGCCTGTAGTTCATTCCCCGTTTCAAATTACCGGTAGGGCGATTTTACAGAGTTATCCGGTCATTTTGAAAGGAAAAGTCCGGCGCACCAGGTAATGCTCCCGTACCCCGCCGCGCCAGGGTTGCCGGGATCATTAACCTTTCCGGGAAGTTAATGCTATTCATGGGTTTACTTTACACCACCATCTTTGCTTAAATTTTGCCATGGGTAATCGTTTCAAACCGGTATCTTGGCGACGGGCGGTCTGGCATTCGCTGGTGATCCTGCTGATCCTGGCGGCGGGACTGTTTGGTTATATCCTGTTTCTGGCCCGCGATCTGCCGTCGCTGGACCAACTGGAAAATTACGATCCCGACCTGGTCACCAGAATCTATTCCGCCGACGGCGTTATCCTCGATGAATTGTTTTATGAAAAACGGGTTTTCGTCGAGCTGGAGAATATACCCCGGCACATGCGCGAGGCTACGATTGCTTCCGAAGACAAGCGCTTCGACTCGCACTGGGGTGTGTCGATGCGGGATTTCGCCCGCGCCGTTATCATGAATATGGTTTCCATGCGTTACAGCAGCGGCTTCAGTTCAATTTCCCAGCAATTGGCCCGCAACCTTTACGACACGATCGGCTTCAAGAAAACCCTGATCCGCAAGATCAAAGAGGGCATTACCGCGATCCAGATCGAACGGACCTATACCAAAGACGAAATCCTGGAAATGTATTTGAACAGCGTTCATTTTGGACACGGTACTTGGGGCGTGCAGGCAGCCGCTAAACGCTATTTCAGCAAGGATGCCGCCGACCTGACCCTGGACGAATCAGCCCTGCTGGTGGGCATATTGCCGTCACCGGGCAATTATTCGCCGATCAAGAATCCCGAACGCGCCCGCACCCGGCGCAATACGGTCCTGCGGCTGATGCGCGAGCAGGGCCGGATTACCCCGGATCAATATGCCGAAGCCCGGGCCCGGTCGCTGAACAGCGTCACGCCGGAACAGAACCTCGGTCTGGCGCCCTATTTCACCGAATACGTCCGCCGGATACTCGAGCAGGAAGACGAGGCGCTGGGCATTGATATTTATCGCGATGGCCTGAAGATTTACACCACGCTCGATAACCGTCTGCAGGATATCGCCGAATCGATGATCACCATCGCCCTGAATGAAAACCAGAAAATACTTAATCAGCGCCTGTTTAACGATGAAGAAGAATTCTCCCGGCTGGCTTACCTGGCGATCTATCCGGAAGATTCGGTCAAGATGATGATGCGCGGCGAGTTGCCCATGTATACCGACCTGCGCAACAAACTGCTGGTGCAGTGTTCTTTCATTGCCATGGATCCCAGAACCGGCGCGATCAAGGCTATGATCGGTGGCCGGCCTGATTATCCCGACCAGTACAATCGCGCGGCACAGTCGTCGCGGCAGCCCGGCTCGGTCTTCAAACCGTTTATTTATATCACCGCGCTTGATAATGGCTATCCGGTTACCACGACCCTGTTGAATCAGCCGGTGGTATTGAATGTGCAGAATTCTGATGGGGTCTGGGAAAAATGGTCGCCGCGGAATTATGATGGCAGCACCGGTGGCGAGACCACCCTGCGGGAAGGCCTGCGCTGGTCGATGAATCTGATCGCGGTGCGGATCGTACAGGAACTGGCGCCGCCGGTGGAAGTGGCGCGGACCGCCCGGCGGCTGGGTCTGACCACACCGATCCGGGCGGTGGACGCGATTGCGCTGGGGACATCGGAGGTCTATCTGATAGAAGCCGCCGCCGCTTATGCCACCCTGGCCAACAAGGGTATCCATTCCATGCCCTTCCCGATCACCAGGATCGTCGACCGCTACGGCAACACCCTCAAGGAATACCGCCCGCAGCAGGAGGAGGTCCTCAGTGCCGAAACAGCCTACCTAATGACCAGTCTGATGCAGACGGTGGTGGACAGCGGAACCGGCGCCCGCGCCCGCTGGGGACATCATTTCTATGCGCCGGCGGCCGGCAAGACCGGCACGACCCAAGGCTGGACCGATGCCTGGTTCCTGGGCTTCACTCCGCAACTGGTGGCCGGCGTCTGGTTCGGCGTCGACGATCCCCAGGTCAGTCTGGGGGAAGGCCAGGATGGCAGCAAGGCCGCCATGCCGACCTGGGCGCGCTTTATGCGGACCGCCTATGATTCACTGAAGAGTGAGTTGACCAGGGAAAAGTTTGAACGGCCGGAAGGTATTATCGATTATGAGGTTTGTGCGGTCACCAAGGATCAGCCGACCAGATTCTGTCCGATCCAGAAAGAAATTTTCATTCGCGGGACGGAACCTTCCAATCGCTGCCGCCTGCACCGGCAGTAGCCGGCGTCAGGAGCCGGTGATCCGTTCGCGATCGACCCGGTGCAGGGACGAAAATATAAGATCGTAGGATTCATCAATCATCTTTCGGATTTCCCCCGCTGGTATTCCGCCGTCCAGCGTGATCGTATTCCAGTGTTTTTTGTTCAGATGGTAACCTGGCCGGACCGTCGGATAGAGTGACCGCAGAAAGAGCGCATTGTCGGGATCGCATTTCAGGGAAACCTCCAAGGGCCGTTTTTCCCAGGCCACCAGGGCGTATATTTTACCGCCGACCCGGAAGACCAGCACATCGGGCCCGAAGGGCTGATCGTGGCTGGTGGCCGGTTTGGATAACAGGTAGTCCTGCAGGGCCGAAAGTTCGGTCATGCGGTATCAGCCGACGTAGCAATCGGCTTCGACTTCCACCAGCCAGTCCGTGCGAACGAAGCCTTTCACCTCCACGAAGGTCGAGGCCGGCTTGATCTGCGAGAATATCTCCCCGTGGGCCTTTCCGGCAAATTCCCACTGGTTAATATCTTTCAGCATGATCCGCGTGCGATAGACATTTTCGAATTTCCCGCCTGCTTCTTCGATGGCTTTTCGGACGATTTCCAGGCAGTACCTGGTTTGCTGGTAAGTATCGCCGGGATAGGCGGTGGAGCCGTCCGGCAGGATCGGCGCGGTGCCGGATACGGCGATTATCGGGCCGCGGCGGACCGCCCGGGAAAACCCGATCTGGATTTCATAGGGCGACCGGGAGGAGACGGAAATATATTGATTCATGGTGCACTCGCTGTTTACTATGCATCAGCCTGCCTGGTTTCGCGGGGCTGACTGATTAAAACTCCTGGGTATGACGGATCGAACCGTCGGGATTGAACATTTTGATTTTTTTGCGCTGGTTATTGGACCAGTATTCTTCGGTCTTGATCCGGCCATTATCGTAATAACTTCGGACGATCTCGTGTTTCTGACCTTTCAGATAGTTCAACTCGTCCTTTTTACGGCCGTTTTCAAAATAAGAAACGATCAGTCCATCCAACTTGTCCTCGATATAGCTGCCTTCCCATTTACGCTGACCGTTGGGGTAGAACTCGATCCCCGGTCCGTGTTTCAAGCCATTCAGATAATACTGCTCCAGCTGCGGACTGTTCTGCTGGTCGTTGAAATACTGGCGCATCACACCGCTTTGAATACCACGGGAATAGGTAGTTTCCGTTTTCAATCGCCCGTTTTCATAGTACTCTTTGGTGATTCCCTCGAGTCGGCCGTTGAGATAATTGGCCTCTGATTTTAGAGCACCATCCGGGTAGTAAGCAGGGCTGATGCCATCGGCGATTTTAGTCCCGGCGCAGCCCCAGAGCAGCAGGCCGGTCAGGATCAGAATCAAAGTTTTCATCATTAATTTCCTGGATTGGCGATTTGCGTTACCCGGCCGGGTTTCAATATCCTGAAATCATCCGGTCGGGCAGCGCTTCGAACCGCTTTATTCCACCGCTTCCGGTTCATCCCCGGATGGTTCGGGTTCATTTTTTTTCCGATCGGTCAGCATCCGTAATCCGATCAGTATCAACACGACCGCACCGACGGTCTTTACCAGCCGGCCGGCGAAGAAGAGGAAGGCTGTCAGACTCAGTGCCAATAGCCACAGACCGACGCGGGCGGCGCCATCATCCCAGCGGCCAACCCGGGCCGACAGGTACAGGCCCAGACCGACCGATCCGGGGATCAGCGTCCACAGGAAATCCCAGTCTTCCCAATTTCCGCTGCTGGTGCAGTACATAAAAATCAGTCCCAAGACAGCCAGGATCGTGCCCGGTATCAGCAGGGCGGCCAGTTCGCGGCGGGCTTTCGGCCAGACCAGGGCCGGCAGGTAGAAGCCGGCGGCCAGCAGGATGAAAATCAGCCACCAGGCATCGTGAAATACGGCCTCGGGCAGGAAATTCATCACTAAAAATAGAATTCCGATGGTTATCAGTATCAGTGCCAGGGCGTTGGACCCCCGTCCGGTTGATTTCATCCGATCCTCCTTATGCTGATTACAGATTACAAATGCCGGCCGATAAATGGAAATAAAAATTAGCGCTCGAAATCAGGCTGCGACCGGGTGCTTCCGGCGTAACTGTAGCAGCAGCACGGCCGCTAGCAGGTAGGCCAGTCCCAGGCCGACCAGCAGGAATTTGGGAGCGGCGCACCAGGCTGCCAGACGGGGCAGAAATGCCGCTTCGCTGCCGGCCAGTAACCGGACCAGCGCCAGATTTTCGATTGTATCCAGACCGGCCGCCAGCAATTGTCCGCCGGCCAGCCAGCGCCCGATTCGCGCCGCGAGCGATTGACGCTTTTCCAGTCTGTCGGCCAGCAGCAAACAGCCAACGGCTATTGTAATGGAATAGGCCAGCAGGAACAGAAAATCCAGTCCGAGGCTCAATCCGGCGAAAAACATGTCATCCTGCCAGGAATGCAGGATGGTCTTGACCGTCGCCAGGTCACCGGCGAATTCCAGGGTGACGATGCCGCCCGGGGCCGCCGTTGTCTGGAGGTGGGCGTTGATCAGGTTCATGGACAGGACCAGCAGCAGCGTCACGGACAACAGGACCAGAAAAGTGCGGCCGCTCAACCGGCAGTGTTTTTCAGATCGCATACGATATGTTCCTGGTTTTGGTTGTTGTCCGGAAACCGCCTCAGGACTGCGTTTTTTTCCGGAAGGCAGCGAAGATTTTCCCGGTCAGGGGGCCTGGCCGGCCGTCACCGATCAGTTGATCTTCGATCCGGCCGATAGGCTTGATTTCGGTAATCGTGCCCAGCACCATCGCTTCCACCGCTGCTTTTTTATCGCCGATTTTCTGCATTAGTTCAGCGGCGACCAGGGCCTCTTCCACAACCGGAATCCCCAATTCCCGGCAGATGTCCAGCACCACCGCCCGCGTGATGCCGGGCAGCACCAGGTTATTGGCCGGATGGGTGTGGAGGGTGCCGTCGATGATGGCGCAGAAATTGGTGTGCGTGCCTTCGGTGATCTTGCCGTCGCGGACGAACAGCGCCTCGAAGGCGCCAACTTCATGCGCGCGCTGGTTGGCCAGAACGCCGGGCAGCAGGCCGATCTGTTTGATATCGCAGCGGGTCCAGCGGTAATCTTCGGTCAACACCGCCGGGGCTGCTTCCGGCAGGGAATCGGCGGCGGTCGGGATGGTGCTGGTGGTGGTGAAAATCGTCAACGGTGTGCCGTTGGGCGGAAAGGCGTGATCGCGGGGGGCATCGCCGCGGGTCACCTGAATATAAATTTTGGCATCTTCGGTGAGCAGGTCATTATCCAGTAGCAGTCGTTCCACAATCGGCCGGAAGCTAAGCGTATTCCAGCCGGCAATCCGGATTCCGACCAGACTGTTCTGCAGCCGCAGCATGTGGTGGTCGAATTCGAACAGCCGCCCGGAGTAGGAGCGCAGAACCTCGTACACGCCATCGCCGAAAGTGAAACCGCGGTCATCCGGCGAGATTCGCACCTGTTCCTTGGATACAAAATATTTGGCGTCCAGTGGCAGCTCCGCCGCCGCGCCGACTGGAATAAAACGATCGTTAAAATAGACTTGCATTGATTTTCCTGTTAAATAGGGTTGAATATCCCGCCCGTTAGCGCTGCAAATTTCACATTAAAATACTGAATTAGGAATTTAAAATATCGCTCATGGTGACGGGGTCGATATTGCCGCCGCTGATGATCACTCCGGTTTTGGCGTTGCCGCCGACTGCGCCGCTGAGCAGGGCGGCCACACCCAGCGCTCCGGATGGTTCCACCACCAGCTTCATTCGCAGAAACAGGAAGCGCACCGCCTCTTTGATCGCTTCCTCGGTCACCGTCACCATTTCATCCACATATTTCAGGACCAGTGGAAATGTCACGACTCCCAGGGAAGGGGTGCGCGTGCCGTCGGCGATCGTCGGGGGATTTTTGACGGTGTGCAGTTTTCCGGTTTTGAAGGAACGGGTGGCGTCGTCGGCCAGTTCCGGTTCCACGCCGATTACCCGGCAGCGTGGATTGCTGCCCTTGGCGGCCAGCGCTGAACCGCTGAGCAGACCGGCCCCGCCGCAGGGTGCCAGCAGTCGTTCCAGTCCGGCAATTTCCTGAAAAAGTTCCAGGGCGGCGGTGCCCTGACCGGCTACGATTTCGGGGTGGTCGTAGGGCGGTATGACGGTCTGGCCTTCGGCCGCCTGAATTTCCTTGACCAGTTGTTCGCGAGTGGTCTGCCGCGGATCGTATTCGATCACCCGGGCGCCGTAGCCTTCTGTGGCCGCCCGTTTGATCCGCGGGGCATCGGCGGGCATTACGACGGTGGCGGCGATGTTCAGCAGCCGGCCCACCAGCGCCACGGCCTGGGCGTGATTGCCGGAAGAATAGGTGAGGATGCCCCGGGCCTTTTCGGCCACGGTCAACTGGGAAATGGCATTATAGGCGCCGCGCAGCTTGAAGGCGCCGGTGCGCTGGAAATTTTCGCATTTCAGGAAGATTTCGGCGCCGCAGCGTTGGTTCAGCGTGCGCGAGGTGAGTACGGGTGTGTTATGCACCACCGGTCGGACCCGCTCCAGCGCCGCTAAAACCGATTGGTAAGTTGGCGGATTATTCATGGCGCTGAAAATACAACTAAGTCGTCAGTAATCGGATGGAAAATATCATTAGTTGTTTCCAAAGTGTGAACGAATAGGTCGGTAAGCGGACAAGTACTGATAAGCAGATATTGTGTAGTTTATTAATCAGCCGGACAAGTGTGATGTAAAAGCTAAGGTGATACTTTTTGGTAAATTACAGGAGAGTGAAAGGATTGAATATGACCTTAGTAGAAAGTTCTGAATAGACAGTCCGTAAGATTGACCCCACTAAAGTAATGCCACTGATACTCAAAATAAGTTAAAACCATTATTTTATTCACGATAATTATTTTTCAGTTTTCAGGAACCTTTAATTATGATTCGACATATTATTGAGAACGCATCTTAATAAGGATAGCAATGGATAACAATCTGCAGCAGGTACTGACAAACCTGAAAGACAGTTTTCCGGGGGCGCAAATCAGGATTAATGGCCGGCAGGATATTGACGAGCACCGGCTGGCGGACTGCTACGACAGGCACCACTTGAAAGTGGAAATTGAATCGGCCGTTTTTTGTGAATTGACGATACTGGAGCAGCATCACTGATGCACGGTGTTCTGAACCGGCAATTGCAGATCAACGGTAATGATATCATGGCCGAGCTGCACCGCACCGGGGAATTGGGTAAATTGCTTAGGTGCGATCCGGTTGCCCGGGGAGCCAATTAAATGACAAGCACAAGAAAATTAATCTACCTGTCGATGGTCGTACTGACCGTCGGCGGGGGAATGGCACAGAACGAAATGCAGTACAATGAATTGACACAGGAAGAAGAACGAGTAATTGTTCACAAAGGTACCGAACGGCCCTGGTCAGGCGAATTTGTCAACTACGATGAGCAGGGTGTTTACACCTGCAAGCGTTGCAACGCGCCGCTCTATCGCTCGGACGATAAATTTGATTCCCACTGTGGCTGGCCCAGTTTCGACGATGCCATCGAAGGTGCCGTTAAACGGGTCCCCGATACCGACGGCCATCGAACGGAAATTCTCTGCGCCAACTGTGACGGTCACCTGGGCCATGTGTTTGCAGGGGAGGGCTATACTGCAAAAAATACCCGCCACTGCGTCAATTCCGTGTCGCTGAATTTTGAGGCGTTGGAACCGGTCCGGCCGGCGCGGGCGATATTCGCTTCGGGCTGTTTCTGGGGCACTGAGTACCACCTGCAGAAAAACGCCGGCGTGCTGGCTACCACTGTTGGTTACACCGGCGGTAACAAAGATAATCCGACCTACAAGCAGGTTTCGTATACCGATACCGGGCACGCCGAGGCGGTGGAGGTGCTTTATGATCCATCCAAAGTCAGCTACGAGGAACTGGCAATTCTGTTTTTCGAGACACATGATCCGACCCAGGTTGACCGTCAGGGACCGGATGTAGGCCATCAGTACCGCTCGGCAATATTTTATCAGGATGAACAGCAGAAGGCCACCGCCGAAAAACTGATCGGCATCCTGAAAGCTAAAGGCTATGACGTGGTCACCGAAGTGACGGCGGCCGGCACATTCTGGCCGGCGGAGGATTACCACCAGGATTATTATACCAAGAAGGATTCGACGCCTTACTGTCATTTTTATCAAAAGAAATTCTGATTTATAATGCCCTAAAGGGCATCACCCAGTAGTCGGTTTTGACCACCGGCCTGAAGGCCGACGCCAGGGAAGAGCAGACCGGATTCCGGAATGTCAGTCCGCTGGTAATAAGGTCCGGGCGGCAAGACTAAAATTGGATAAATTCCAGTTAAAAATAAACCGGAAGAATCATGTTAAAATGCCCCCCACGCTGCTATTTTATCCTGTTATTCTGTACTGTTGCACTCCTGTCGGCCGAAGAAGGCATGTGGCCGCTGAGCGACTTGCCGATCACTGACCTGCAGGCCGCGGGACTGGAACTGGCGCCCGCCGATCTGTACAATCCCGACGGCGTCAGCCTGATCGATGGTATCTGCAAGGTCAACGGCTGTTCCGGTTCGTTCGTGTCGGAGCAGGGCTTGATTCTGACCAATCACCACTGCGCCTTTCGGGCGATCCAGGATGCCAGCACGCCGCAACGGGACTATCTGGAACAGGGTTTTCTGGCCCGGACCAAGGACGAGGAAGTGATCGCCAAGGGCTATACCGTCAAAATTACCGAGTCCTACCGCGATGTATCCGGTATGGTGTTGGCAGCAGTGACGGCGGAAATGACGCCGGCCGAGCGGACCCAGGCGATTGAAAAACGAATTAATGAGATCGAGACGGCGGCGGAAAAACCGGGTACGCGGGCCGAGGTGGCGGAGATGTTCCCCGGCAAATCCTATGTGCTGTTCATTTCCACACAGTTGAAGGATGTGCGGCTGGTCTATGCCCCGCCGCAGGCGATAGGCAATTACGGCGGCGAAACCGATAACTGGGTCTGGCCCCGCCATACCGGCGATTTTTCCTTTCTGCGCGCCTATGTCGGACCAGACGGCAAACCGGCCGAATATTCCCCGGATAATATACCATACCAGCCGCGGAAAGTGCTGGAAATCGCGATCGCAGGTGTCGATGAGGAAGATTTCGTTTTCATTTTAGGCTATCCCGGGCGGACCTATCGCCATCGCACCTCGTACTATCTCGATTATGAATATTCCCTGCGGATGCCGGCGGTCGTCGACCTGTACCAATGGCAGATCGCGATCATGGAAACCATCGGCGGTGATGATCGCAGCGTGATCCTCAAGCAGGTTTCCCGGATTAAAAACCGGTCCAACTCGCTGAAGAACTACCGCGGCAAACTGCTGGGAATAGGTCGCCTGGACCTGGTGGAAAAACGCTGGGCCGGGGAGCGCGAACTGCAACAGTACATCGCAGCCGATTCGATTCTGAACCGGGATTATGGACGGATTTTACCGGAAATCGGGGCAATTTATCGAGCGGTCAGTGACCGGGCCGATTATGAATTCTGTCTCAACTATCTTAAGGATGCTTCGGTTCTGCTCCATGCGGCTTACGTCATTTATACCGCGGCGGCGGAAAAACAGAAACCGGACAGTGAGCGCGAAACCGCCTTCACCGAGCGCCGGCTGGACGAGACTTTCACGAAAATGTACAATGAGCTGGATAATTTCTATCAGCCCACCGATCAGGTGCTGCTGCTGGATCTGCTGCGGCGCTGCCGGCAATTGCCGGAGGAGTACCAAATTCCGGCGATCAGCGCTTTGCCAACGGATAATGACGGGCTGCAGACTTTCGTTGAATCAGCCCTGGAAAATTCCCGGCTCGGCGATCCCCGGTTCGTGGAATCACTGCTGGGAAAAACACCGGTCGAACTGGCGCTGGTGGACGATCTGCTGTTGCAATTCATGATCGCCCTGCATCCGTCCTACGAAGAACAGCGCGCTGCCAAGGATGCGCGCGACGGCCGGCTGGATGTACTCCATGCCGCCCTGCTGGAAGTGCAGCGGCAATTCCACGAAGCCGATTTTATTCCCGATGCCAACAGCACCCTGCGGTTGACTTACGGCCACGTCCGCGGGTACGCCCCGGCCGACGCCGTGTACTACGCGCCAATCACCACCCTCAACGGCGTGATCAGCAAGAACAGCGGCGAGCCGCCCTTTAATCTGCCGCCAGAAATCGTGCGGTTGCAGACTGCCAAGGATTTCGGTCGCTACCGCCACCCGCGGCTTAACAGCGTACCGGTGGCGCTCTTGTACAACATGGACACCACCGGTGGTAATTCCGGTGCGGCCGTACTGAATGCCCGCGGGCAGCTGGTGGGGGTCAATTTTGATCGCGCGTTCGAGGCTACGATCAATGATTTTGCCTGGAATGAAGCCTACAGCCGCTCGATCGCGGTCGATATTCGCTACGTGCTGTGGATCGCGGAGAAATTCAGTGGCGCCGATGAACTGTTGCAGGAACTGGGGCTCGCACAAGCGACCGGAAAAACATCTTTTCTAAACCGCATATTCAGGAAATAATTACTGGTGATGGACGAACAGACTACGATTCAGGAAATCAAGCAGGTGGTGGAGGATTTCATTTCCGCCCGGGACTGGGAACAGTTCCACAGTCCCAAGAATCTGTCAATGGCGCTGGCGATTGAGGCGGCCGAGCTGATGGACATCTATAAATGGCAGACCAGCGAAGCTGCCTGGGAAGCTTTGAATGACGCCGCCGTCCGCAATGCTACCGAAGATGAACTGGCCGATATCCTGGTATACGCCCTGGCCTTCGCCAACCGCCACGGGATCGACATCAGCTCAGCCATTCGCCGGAAAATGGCCAAAAACGGGGAGAAATATCCCCGGGAGAAATTCCGCGGCCGCTATTAACGCATACCCAAATGGGACGTATGCCCGGAACCGCTGGAATGACTGTAGACTGCCGGGCGACCAAAATAGCCAACATCACCGCTGCCGCTGATACTTACATCCAGCTCTTCTTCGGCCCAGACTTTTACATCGCCTGATCCGCTGATCGATACATCGACCCGTTCGCATTTCAGGTCGGGTGCCTTGTATTCGCCGGAACCGGAAATGTGGATTTCCTGTTGGACGGCACTGCCGCCGAGAGCGCACCCGCCGGAGCCGGAAATTTGGGCGGAGATTATGTCGGAATTGACCTCTTTCAAGGTAATATCACCGGAACCGCTGATATGCAGCGACAGATTTTCCGATTTAATCTTGTCAGAACTGATGTCTCCCGAGCCGGAGATACTCAACCGTTTCACATCCTTAATAGTCAAATGATAACGTATTGGTCCGGTACTTCCCCACGAGTGGTAGCCACGTTTCATCCCCAGCGAAAGAGTATTTCCTTGTACTACCGTCTCGATGTACGGCAGCACATCGGCATGAGCTTCAACGGTTAATGATTCGGTGTTACCCTGGGTTAGGTAAACCGTTCCTGAACCACCCAGAGAGACTTTATTGAAACCGGAAACCTGTCGTTCTTCTCTGATGACACCATTATCAGCCAGGACTATCGTTCCCAGCATAAAAATGGCAATGACCGCTAAACCGGATTTTGTATTCTGCATCGTGCTTCCCCTTTTAATCTGATTATTATAAAGAGTTGGACAAGTCCGGATAAAAAATGTTGTCAGTGAAATAATCCGCCCTGATCGCCGGTATATTCGATTGCCGATCGCGCCCGGCGCTATTATATTTCGCCGGGGAATAGCTCGATCGTGGACGAGATATTCAAATTGTCGTATCAGTCAGCAGTATAGGAGAAACCGGATATGCGCGCCTACCTTTTACAAAAACATGGTAAACCGGCAGCGTTGCAGTTATCAGAGCTTCCTGATCCGCAGCCGGGACCGGGACAGGTCAGGATCGCGATCGAGGCGATCGGCCTCAATTATTCCGAGATTCAGTCCCGCAAAGGGCTGTACGGCTGGAGCCCGAAAATGCCCTATGTGCTGGGAATGGAAGCCTATGGCCGCATCGATCTGCTGGGGCCGGAGGTCACTGACTGGCGCAGCGGTGACCGGGTCATCGTCGCCACCCAGTATGGAACTTATGCCGAGAAAATCGTCCTGCCGCAGGAGCAGGTACTGCCGGCGCTGCCGGAATTTTCGGCTGAGGAAAATGCCGCTTTCGCCGTGAATTACATGACAGCCTGGGTGGCGCTGTTCGAACTGGCACGGGCGCGACCGACCGACACTGTTTTGATCCAGGCCGCCGCCGGCGGTGTCGGTACAGCGGCAGTGCAACTGGCAAAGAAATACGGCTGCACGGTTTTCGGCACGGTGGGTTTCGATGAAAAAATGGAGCGGGTGCGGCAACTGGGCATCGATGGCGCCATCAATTATCGCCGGAGCGATTTTTCCGCCGAGGTTCGCCGGCTGAACAACGGCCGGGGGGTCGACATTGTCCTGGAAGTGGTGGGTGGTGAAATCTTCCGCCGCAGTATGGAGTTGTTGAATCCTTTCGGGCGGGTGGCGGTGATGGGCTTTGCCAGTCTTGACCTGAAAAAGTGGAAGCCGTTCTCCTGGTACTGGACCTGGCGCGACATCCCGCGGGTGAATATATCGCAGATGGCCGAAAAATCCCGGTCGGTGGGTGCCTCCCATCTGGGCTATCTGCTGAACGACCTGCCGCGGATGAAGGAATTGTGGAACAGTCTCACCGCCTATGTGAGCGAGACCGGAATCCGGCCGGTGGTGGGCCATTATTTCCGCTTCGATGAAGCCCCCCGCGCCCATGAACTGATGGAAAGCGGCCGGAGCGTGGGGAAGATTATTCTGAAGCTGGACACGGATCAGTAAGTCTTATGACAACACCGGGCAGGTGGATTATTGCTCCGGCAATGTATTTTATTGTTTCGGGCACGTGGATTATTCTTTCCCCAACCTTGGGGAAGCTTTCCCCCAGGTAAATAATTGCTTCCCCCACTTCGGGGAACCTTTCCCCCAACCGGATTATTGTTTGGTCCACCTGGGGAAGGGTTTATCCCAGATGTACAATTCAATTATCCTGATGTTATAACACAAAAACACGGCTTCCACTGATTAATTCAAATTTCGAAAGTGACTGCCCTCGTTGCAACGCTTGATGTTAATAATTTACATCACCCGGCTCAATTAATTCATAAGATGTGCTTCTGCCGCCACCCTCGGCTTTTCGCAATATTTGTTTATTTATTAAATCCTGAATATCGCGTAGAGCGGTGTCGGGCGAGCATTTTGCAATTTTTGCCCATTTTGACGAAGTTAATTTCCCGTCAAATCCGTCCAATAATTTATTCAGCAACAGTTTTTGCCGGTTGTTTTGAATCTGTGGTGCGTTTTTATTCCAGAACCGGTGTTTATCAATCACTGTCGCAAGTATTTGGCCGGACGATTCCAGGGCATTCAATAGGCATCCCAGAAACCAATCTAACCAATCGGTAATGTCGAGCGTACCTTTCTGGGTATTTTCTAAGATAGTATAGTATCCGTTGCGGTCTTTTCGAATCTGCGCGGACATGCTGTAATATCTTTGCGGCATTCCATCCGCGCGTGCCAGTAACATATCTGCTAGCGCCCGTGCAATCCTGCCGTTGCCATCATCAAAAGGGTGCAGGGTAACGAACCATAAATGGGCGATCCCCGCCTTAATTACAGGATCAAGGTTATCTGTCTTATTGAACCAAGCGATAAATGAATCCATTTCTGATTCGAGCCCTGCTGCATCCGGCGCCTGAAAATGCAATATTTCTTTCCCAATGGCTCCCGAAACAACCTGTAGCGGTCCGGCTACGTCATCGCGCCAGTTACCCACGCTGATTTTATTTAATCCACTGTGTCCGGTCGGAAAAAGGGCACAGTGCCAACCAAACAATCTTGGTTTCGTCAGTGGCTGATTGAAATTCTGTGTCGCATCAGCCAGCATATCCACAACACCGTCGATTTTCTGGTTAGAGGGTACTGACCCGGAGATATCGATCCCTAATTGTCGGGCTACTGAAGACCGTACCTGCTCGGGATTAAGTATTTCGCCTTCAATTTCGGTTGATTTAATAACTTCCAGCGCCATGGTCCGCAAAACCGCCTCGCTTTGCAATTCAAATCCCAATGCTTCCATCTTCCCGATCAGCTTGCCCTGGAGATTTCTCACTTGACCAAGGAGTGTTAATAATCGCCCGTCATCCCATGTGAAATTCGGCCAATCAGCATGTTGGTATATGTATTTCATTATTCTCCGCAGATTCTGCGATGAATATACAAATTAATTTCTTTAAATAATAAATATTCGCCGCATTATTTGCGGAGAATAGTCAGATTAATCTCCGCAGATATGCGGGAAACATTCTTGGTGATCTAATGAACAACCCAAATGAGCCGTACAAAACTTACCTATGAGTTAGAGACCCAGTCCCTTAACTGGATTATTGTTGAGTCCACATGGAGAAGAGCTCATCTCCGCTGGATTGGTGGCTGTCTGTGTACCAGCACTCATTAAAAATCGATAATTATTTTATCTGCTCACCAGTCAGTATCAGTGACATAAGCCTGTTGTCGTTAGGTGGAAGAAGTAAAACAAATGCTGAAGCAAGCTCCTTGAAGTAAGAGCACCGGTTCACGATTTGGGATTTTAAGAGCGATACGCTACTTCGCACTTCCAAAATCGTCAATCATTATTCTATAGTTGTTAACCGTTCACCGACATGAATTTGTACCAGAACCAAAGACCGTTTAAATTCTCTGCGGGTAAAAGCAATCCGCAACTATGGGAGGTACCGGCATGGCAAAAATCAGTTTTGTAGTAAACGGTCAGGCGCGCACCCTGGAGGTCGACCCGCAAATGAAGCTGCTGTGGGCGTTGCGCGACGATTTGGGACTGACCGGCACCAAATATAGTTGTGGCAAGGGCCTGTGCGGTTGCTGCACGGTGCTGATGGACGGCAAGGCCGTCCGTTCCTGCATTACCACCGTGGAAAAGGCCGCCGGTAAGGAAATCACCACCATAGAAGGCCTTTCCACTAATTTAAACCATCCGCTGCAGCAGGCCTGGCTGGAAGAGGAGGTTTCGCAGTGTGGTTATTGTCAGCCGGGGCAGATCATGAATGCCGCTGCCCTGCTGAAGGAAATACCTCATCCCGCCGATGCCGATATCGACCGTGCCATGAATCGCAACCTGTGCCGCTGCGGTACCTACCAGCGGGTGCGCCGGGCTATTCACCGGGCTGCCGGGGAGGTGACCAATGAGTAGGTCGACGACCATATCACGGCGGGATTTTATCAAGCTGTCGGCGGGCGGGACGCTGTTCGGACTGGGTTTCTACTTCGGTGGCGCCACCCGGCTGCTGGCCGATTCGCCGACTGAAACCTTCCAGCCCAACCTGTGGATCAGCATCAGCGCCGATGATACGGTGACGATCACGATGCATAAGTCGGAACTGGGCCAGAAGGTCTGGACCGCCCTGCCGCAGATCGTGGCCGAAGAACTGGAAGCGGACTGGACCAGGATCAAAATCGTTCAGGGTGATTTCAATCCGGCCTACGGTTCTCAGGTCACCGGCGGCAGTATGAGCGTTCGCGATAATTACGACAAACTGCGCCAAGCCGGCGCCACCGCCCGCGAAATGCTGATCACTGCGGCGGCGCAAACCTGGTCGGTGCCGCGCACGGAATGCCGGGCGGAGAACAATACGATCATTCATCAGCCCAGCGGACGAAAGCTGAGCTACGGTGAACTGGTGGCCGTCGCCGGGACCTTGCCGATTCCCGACGAAGTGCCGCTGAAAGATCCGCGTGATTTCAAGATTATTGGTCAGGCCTTTAAAAGTGTCGATCACGCTATCAAGATCGATGGCAGCGCCGTCTTCGGTCTCGATTTTACCGTGCCGGGAATGCTGATTGCGGTGGTGGAGCGGATTCCCTACCGTGGCGGCGCACTGAGCGAGTTCGACCCGCAACCGGCGCTGGCTGTGCCGGGAGTGAAACAGGTTGTGCCCATCAGCAGCGGTATCGCTGTCGTCGCCACCAACACCTGGGCTGCCTTGGAAGGCCGTCGAGCATTGAAAGTCACCTGGGAGGCCGGTCCCAACGCCGGTCTGAATTCACCGGATATTACCGCCGCCTTCCGGTCGGTCCTGGACGGCGAAGCCCAGCCCGTGGAAACCAGCGGTGATGCTGACCAGGCCATCAAATCCGCCGCCAAGGTCATCAGCGCCGAATACGAATTTCCCTACCTGGATCACGCCCCGATGGAGCCGGTCAATTGCACCGCCTATATCCACGACGGTATTTGTGAAGTGTGGGTCGCCACCCAGAATCCCCGGGCCGCTTTCGGGCATGCCCGGTACATAACCGGTTACGCCAATGAAAATATCAAGGTTTATACCCTGCGCTCCGGTGGAGGTTTCGGCCGGCGGTTGCAATCGGATTTCGTGGCCGATGCGGTCGAGGTAGCCAGGGAACTGGGTGTACCGGTCAAGGTATTCCGCACCCGGGAAGAGGATATCCGGCACGGCATCTACCGGCCGGCAACCGTGCATAAAACTCGGGGCGCTCTGGATAAGGCCGGACTGCCGACGGTCTGGACCCACCGGATTGCCGCCCAGACCGACGGCTGGACCGATATCCATACCGGCGGAGCCGGCGATCTGGCCTACGCGATCCCGAACATTAAAACCGATCTGGTCATGGCCGATGTCCCGGTGGCAATCGGCGCCTGGCGCTCGGTGGGCAATCCCCACAACGCTTTTGTCAACGAATGTTTCATCGATGAACTGGCGGCGGCGGCCGGCAAGAATCCCCTGGACTACCGGCTGAAACTGCTGGCGGACCAGCCCCGGCACCGGGGCGTGCTGGAACTGGCGGCCGAGCAAGCCGGCTGGGGTAAAAAATTGCCCAAGAACCATTTTCAGGGTCTGGCCGTGCATTATTGTTTCCGCAGCTACGCCGCCGTGATCGCGGAAATAGCGGTAGATAAAGCCGGACTGCTTAAAATTCACCGGATGGTCTGCGCCGTCGATTGCGGCACGGTGATCAATCCCGATGGCGTACGGGCGCAGATCGAAGGCGGTGTGACCTTCGGATTGACCGCGGCCCTGTTCGGCGAAATCAGTTTTGCCGAGGGGTTGGTTCGGCAATCCAATTTCCACGATTATAAATTGCTGTCAATCAAGGATGCGCCGCAGGTTGATGGATATATCGTCCCCAGCACCGAACCGCCCACCGGTATCGGTGAACCGCCGGTGCCGCCGACAGCGCCGGCCCTGGCCAACGCCATTTTTGCAGCCACCGGCAAACGGATTTACCGGCTGCCGATCGGCGGGTTCGATCTGAAGAAGGCGGGGATTATATAATTGAAAAGCCACCGGTTAAAACCGGGGGCTTTTCAATATTTATATATACAGATCGCGAATTATAATTCAGTGAAATCGAAAATCACTACATCATCGTATTCATTGAATTGAACCTTAAAATTGCCGTTTTCAGTCTTGAATATGTAGACATAATTATCGTTTTCTACAATGACTTGGTGGTTGTAGGGTGGCTCAGGATGATACACCAGTACTTCCGCTGAACCCTCATAGCCGAGTTCCTGGGTGGCGGTAATCCAAGTCGCGTTGGCCGGTATACTTTTCACATCATCAAAAATATCATCGGTAATTACCATTACCTCGATGCCATTTTCAATATTATAAATGACCGAAGGCATGTAGATCGTGCCCATAGTCGGCCCGGTGTATACCGGGATGGTAACAAAGCCTAATTCCCAGTCTTCTGGGTTGATTTCATCGGCGGCAGTAAAATTGTAAAAGGCTGGATCGCCGGCACCATAACTCAAATTCACCGTTTGCGCGGCAGTGGTTGCAGTGGCATATTTGAAACTGATCCCAGTAGGCGATCCGGAGAGAATTTCCAGTTTGATCCATTCATAATTGCTGGCCCGGACAAAGTACACTTGACCATTACCCTGAATGCTGTGATCCGTGAAATTATAAGTACTGCTATCCTGCCAACTGTCACCAATGGCATAATTAGTGTCAGTATCGGTAGTATAGCCGTATGGAGGTAACGTCGCCAGATCAAAAGTAGTATCGGCTTTAACCGCGACTACCTGGGCCGATGAATTCAGCTTTACCAGGTAATTCTGATTTTCATAAACCAGTTTCAGATCGTAAGTATCTACAAATTCGTTATTTTCGAATGAGAACAGTTGCGCCGACAGCTCGATATTGCCGGTATGGGCTGATATCAAATCAATATCATTGTTATTATCTTCACAACCAATAGTAATAAACATCAGTAGTGAAAGGGTGATTGCTAACCATTTTATTCTCATGGTGGATTCTCCTGAATTAAAATTCTGTTGTTATTTCGGCGTAGACCCGGCGCCCGATGAATGGTCCGTAGCGGTCATCGGTATAATCCAGTATGTTCTGGCTGCCGACGGCCAGTTTGGCGTGTCGGGTCAGGGCGTATTTCAGGTCCAGATCGAAAATGCCGAATGTTTCGCGCTTCGTGGTGGCCCGGATGAAATCATCGAGATCGGTATCAAAATCCTCGGGATAGTACGGACCCACCAGCTTGGCCTTGATACTTCCCGACAGTCTACTGTTTTTGCTCTGGTAGCTGATTCTGATATTGCCGGTGTGGGGTTGGGTGTTGGAAATCAGGGAGTCGGTCTCCAGATCACGATTATCGACGAAATTATAACCCCAACTGGCCAACCACTGATCGGAAATTTTCCAGCGGTTCTGAAATTCAATACCGGTGAAACGGACTTCATTGATATTTCGATAACTGAAGGCGGTACCGGGGTAAGTCTGGTTATCACCATCGTAAATGTAATCGTCGATCATATCATAAAATTTGGTTCTATAAATCATCAGGCTGACCTGATAAGCACCTGGATGATAATATTCAACACCGATATTCCAGCCGTTCGAACGTTCCGGTTTTAAATCCGGGTTGCCGATGATCGAGTACCCGATACCGGCATGGTACCAATCGATATAACGCTCCATGAATGAAGGCTGTCGATAACCGCGACCGTAGGCAGCGCGCAGTTTCCAGCGTTGATCCAGGGCGTACATGACTGCCAGCCGGGGACTGATCACCGGTTCAATCTCATTGTTATCGTCCCAGCGTGTGCCGATCACTAAAGTTGTGTTATGCAACGGACTGAACTCATACTGTCCGTACAGACTGGATGTGGTCAGTGAGCGCTCACCTTCATTCAGACGCTCACCGGCATATTTGGTCACACCCTGTTCAAAACCGATATTCAAAGTGGAGTTATCCATGGAATAAATACCGATCAATTCCATTTCCAGATCATCGGCAGTCGTGGTGTCGCGGCTTTCATATTCTCCGGTGTCAACATTCCAGGGTCGGATCTGATCGTAGAGCCGGTAGTAGTCCGACCAGCGGCCGATCACTTGAATTTCCAATGATTCTAACGGTTTATAACTGGCATCAGCCAGTATATTATTGCGATTTACCGTGGTGGCGGCATTCATCGCCGAAGAGTGACTTTCCTCAAGACTGCGGTACAGGTCGTATTTGGAATGCAGCTTTAACTGCGGTATGGTTTTGTAGGTCAATTCACTGCCAAGACTGAAGCGATTGATTTCATCGACGGAAATATGCGGGGCAATATCGTTGGGCAGGGAATAGGTATAGTCCAGGTTTAAACGCCCGGTTACCGCTGCATCGCCATAACCCAGATTGGTCTGCAGGTTGGTCTGTTTTCCATATTCTGGGCCAAAGAATTGTTCTTCATTATTAACCAGCATTGTCGTCATATCACCGGATTGCCGCAATCGCGCTGATACTTTTATTCCGCTGACCTGCTTGCTGGTAATTACATTGATTACACCGCCCATGGCCTCACTGCCGTAGAGCGAGGAATTGGGTCCTTTGATGATTTCGATTTTTTCGATGACCGAGGTAGGTACCTGTTCCAAGGAAACACGATTGTTGAATTTACCGGTGATCGGCTGACCGTCGACCAGAATTAAAATATAGCGAGAGTCGATGCCCATTAGATTGACTACCGCACCACCCTCTACGGAAGCGGTAGTGGCCACACCGGCGCGCTGGTTCAGCAGCTCGCCCAGATCGAGGGTGCCGCTGTCATCGATATCTTTCCTGGAAATAATTTCGGTAGTCACCGGGACATTCTGGTGGATTTTTTCGGTCCTTGTCCCGGTAACTACCACTTCGCCAAGCTGAAAAAACGTCTCCGATAATTTGATGATCAGTGGATCGCCATGTTCAGCTTTAACAGATAATCGCTTATTCTCGTAAGCGATATGGGAAACAAAGATTGCATAGGTACCCGTCGGCAGACCGCCGATGGTAAAATAGCCGTCCAGATCGGTGGCGGCGCCGGTGTTCATTTTTTCGACCACTACGTTGGCATTGATGACCGGCTGGCCGGAAGCGGCATCGATCACGCGGCCGCTGATTTCGGCGGCGGACAGGGTGCCGGCTCCGATCAGTAAAATCAGGACTGGTCGTAAAATCTGCAGATACGGCATCAGTGTTTGAATTAGCAGTTTGTCAAAGATCAGTGGGGAGTGGTTTCGGTGAATTTCAGCAGGAGTCGGGTAACAACGTCTTCAATTTCCGCTTCGGTCACTTCACTGCGGTCGCGCCGTGTGAAGACCATCTGATGGAAGATTCCCCCGATCGCCTGGAGCATCAGCTCCGGCTGAATATCGGCGAATTCCCCGGCCGCAACGCCATCCTTAAGTATCGCCAGCAGGGTGGCGTACAGGCGTTGCTGGAAGGGTCGCCAGGCCGGTTCGTTGGTATGCTGACTGAGCATCTTGGCAGCGTTGAACAGAAATTCATAGCGGGCCCGGTTATGGTCGACTATCTCTGCCAGCGCTTTCAGGATTTTCAGAAAGGTTTCTTTTGGCGGATAGTCGGCGTGGATAATATCTTCGATGCTGAGCCACAGGTGTTCCCAGCCGTCGACCATGATCGCCGTGAAGACATCTTCCTTAGAAGGGAAGTAGTAGTAGAGGGTGCTTTTGCCGAATCCCGCCATCTGGGCGATTTCATCCATGGTGGCGCCCTCGACGCCTTTTTCCCGGAATACTTCCAGGGCACCCTGAAGAATCCGCTGCTTGCGGGCCTGCCGTTCTTCTATTTTACGGTTGGTTAGCATTGTCGGACTGTATATTCCGTTATTCGACTCACTGGTCGAAATTACGACCGGACGATTAATCGTGCAAACAGATAAATTGTAAAATTAATTCGACAGGAAAAGCGGCCCCTTTTATTTTGTGCGTTTCCTGGGCCACAAGACGAAGGGGATCAGGACCAGGAATATATCGAAGCGCAGGCCGATCAGGAAAATAACCAGCGCAATCAGGATGCGTTTACCCGGCGGTGAAACCAGAAAAGCCGCCGGTTTATTCATTCAGTCTGTCCCGCACGCTGTCCAGTTTGTCCCGCATGGTCTGGTCGCGGTCGGTGCGGGTGCCGAAGCGCAGGGTGGAGGTGATCCGCGGTGCGCCCATGGCATGAACTTTTTCGTGGCAACGTTTAATTGCGGCGAAAACCGCGTCCCATTCACCTTCGATATCAGTGCCATAGGAATGCAGCTTGAATTCCAGTCCCGCCGCCGCCAGAATTTTTTCACATTCCGCTACATATTTGGATACTGAGACACCCACTCCCAGCGGCACGATGCAGAAATCAGCGATTACTTTCATTTGGGTCCTTTAACAGATGGGTGAATTTACGGATGAAGCAAGGAGCGAAGAGCAGAGAGCGTTGACTTGTGTGTAAGTTGAGGGTTAGAGGAGCAGAGGAGAAATTTCCAATCTCCTATTTTAAATATTCCTTTGTGTCCTCCGTGTCTCTGCGGCAATCTGCAATTCGCAGTTTTAATCTTAAATCGCAGCCGGAAACCTTTTGTAATTTGTCGCATTGGAGTGACCTATGTTCAGCAGACTTTTGTTATTATTTATCGGCGTACCGCTGGTGGAAATCCTGATCCTGATCAAGCTGGGTGAGGTGCTGGGTTTCTGGAATACCATTTTACTGGTGATCGGCACCGGCGTGGCCGGCGCCTACCTGGCTAAGCTCTACGGACTCACGATCTGGTACGACATCCAGCGTGATTTGTCCATGGGGCAGATGCCGGCGGAAAAGCTGCTGGACGGTCTGCTGATCCTGGTGGGCGGGATCGTCCTGCTGACACCGGGCCTGCTGACTGATATTCTGGGGTTGCTGTTGCTGTTTCCCGGGACGCGGTTCTTTTTCAAACACTGGTTGCGGGAACGCCTGGCTGTTATGGCCCGGAACCAGCAGACCAGTTTTTTCATAAATCACTAAAGTATTTGCGATCGCTGCCGATTTATTAACTGCAAGGTATAGCATCCGGTGAAAATATTAATCTATCTCACTTTGTTCAGCTTTGGCTCCTGGGGGTTGGTCGCGGGCCTGATCCCGGGCGCCACCGCCGCCGTTTTCTGGGGCATGCTGGGCCCCTGGCTAATTGGTTGTACCACCTTGATCTTGGTCCGACGGACGTATGCAAAAGACCCGGAAACGCTGACACCACTGATGCTGAAAGCATTCCTCGGGAAGATGATTTTCTATGCGCTTTACATCAGCCTGCTGGTCATCCTGACCGAGTTGCCAAAGATCAGTTTCATCGTCAGTTTCACGGTCTATTTTATTGTTCTGCATATCATCGAAGCCTTATACTTCCAAGCCATATTTAAGCCGAAAAAGCCTTAAAACGAGAATATGAATTAATGAGCGCAACGGAACACGGAAGCGGCACGGGCGAGTTCGATGCTGGCGAAGTAATCCTTCATCACGTATCCAACAGTTCTCCTGATCATCCGATCCTGGAATTACCAACCATCTTTGGTATCAATCTGTCGATCTCCAAGCATGTGCTGATGATCTGGCTGGTGGCGGCCATCGTGTTCACCGTGATCACCTGGGCCGTCCGTAAATACATCAAGCAGGAAAAACCGGTCCCCAGCGGTTTCATGAACGCCCTGGAAGCGGTGGTTCAGTTTATCCGGGATTCGATCATCCGGCCTAATGTCGGTGAAAAATTCACCAATACCTGGGCGCCCCTGATCCTGACCTTCTTTTGTTTCATCCTCGCCGCCAATGCCATCGGACTGGTCCCGATTTTCGATCTTTTAGGCGCCATCGACCGCTTCATCCTGCACACCGGTCCCGAATCGCTGATCAACCGCGTACTCCCCGGCGGAGTCACCGCCACCGGAAATTACAACGTCACCGCCGCCCTGGCGATCATCACCTTTTTCAGCATCATCATCGCCGGCAGCAAGGCCCACGGATTTATCAATCACTGGAAGAACCTGGTGCCCCATGGACTGGCCTGGCCGATCTACATTTTGCTGATCCCGATCGAGATCATCGGGATGCTGGTCAAACCCTTCGCTCTGACTATGCGACTGGCGGCCAATATGACCGGCGGACATATCGCGATTCTGGCGATTCTGTCGTTCGTATTCATTTTCACGTCGCTGTTCAAAACAGCGATCGCCGGAATCGGTGCCGGGCTGTTGGTGTCGGTCCCGTTGGCGGTGGGCATCTCGGCTCTGGAAATCATTGTTATTCTGGTTCAAGCTTATGTTTTCACCATGCTGACATCGGTTTTCATCGGCATGGCCATCAATGTACACCATTAATCGGAGGTTATTTGAAATGACACGTACTGGAAAATACACGATTGTGACCTGGCTGGTGCTGTTTGTAATGCCGGCGGTCGCACCGCTTCTGGCCGCCGAAGGCAGCCTGAATCTGCACTATTTCGGCGCCGCCATCGGACTGGGTATCATCGTGATCGGTGCCGCCCTTGGGATCAGCAAATTCACCGCCGCTGCCGCCGAAAGCATCGCCCGTCAGCCCGAAGCCGCCGCCCAGATCACCGGCGCCATCAACCTGCCGCTCTTCCTGCTGGAAGGGGTCGCGATTCTGGCGGAAGTGTTCGTGCTGTTAATCGTATTGATGAAATAAATCGGCTGTCGGTCAATACCAGCTGCGGAAATTTCCGGCCCTAAACGCCGGTTGAGCCCGCGTTTGACTGAATGTCCGGTCAATTAAAGACCAAAACATGAATAATCCTCTTGTTCAACCCGATCCGGGTCTGTTCATCTGGACGATCCTGGTCTTCCTGATCCTGCTGGGATTGCTGTCCAGGTTTGCCTGGAAGCCGCTGCTGGCCCTGCTGGATAAACGGGAAAAGACCATCCGCGACTCTCTGGACAATGCGGAAAAGGCTCGTGCCGAACTGGAACAACTCCAGCGGAAATCGGAAGAGCTGATCGCCCAGGCCCGCGACGAAGCCCGGAATATCGTGGCCGAGGGCAAGGTCGCCGGTGAAAAACTCAAGACCGAGACCCTGGAAACCGCCCGGCAACAGGCCGGCGTGCTACTCAAGAATGCCGAAAAACAGATTCAGGCCGAGAAGGAAAAGGCTATTTCCGAGATCAAGCGCGAAGTAGTCGACCTGTCGCTGCAAGTGGCCGGCAAGCTGATCCGGAAAAATCTGTCCCCGGCCGACAATCAGGTTTTGATCGACGAAACGGTCGATTCGATCCGGAAGCGTAATGAGGCCTGATAAACACGCCCGGCATTATGCCCAGGCCCTGTTCAATGTGGCCCGGCGGACCGACAGCATTCTGGCGGTCCGCGATTCGCTGCTGGTGGTAGCCTATCTGCTGAAAAAGGACGCGTTGTTCAAGGTGTTTTTCCAGACGCCGCGTATCAAACCGGTGGACAAAGTGGCCGTGCTGGGAAAAATTCTGCAGGGTCACTGCCATGCCATCGTGGCCGAATTTTTCGCCCTGCTGTCGGAGCGCAAGGAATGGAAACTGCTGGTTCCCACCCTGCGGGCCTATCAGGTGATCCAGCGCGCCACCCTGGATGTGATCACCGTGACCGCTTACAGCGCCAGCGAACTGGATTCGGCGGCGGTCGCAGCGATTGAAAAGGTCCTGAAGGCACGGCTGGATAAGCCGGTGGATTTCGCCACCGTGATCGAGCCGGAGCTGCTGGGGGGACTCAAATTACGGATCGGGAACCTGTTTGTGGACGGATCGCTTGCGACCCGTCTGAAACGGCTGCGGCACGACCTGCTGCAATCATAACTTTGTAGAGAATTATGGAAATCAGAACAGAAGAAATTCGCTCATTACTGCGCGAGCAGATCGACAAATTCGATGTTACCGTCGATGTCTCGGAAGTCGGCGAAGTTATTGAAGTTGGCGACGGTATCGCCCGCTGCTCCGGCCTGGAAAACGTGATGTCCTCCGAGCTGGTGGAATTGCCCAACGATGTGTTCGGCATGGCCCTGAACCTGGAAGAGGACAACGTCGGTCTGGTATTGTTTGGTGAAAGCCACCTGGTGAAGGAAGGCGATCTGGCAAAACGGACCGGCGCCGTGGTCGAATGCGGGGTCGGGCCGGAAATGATGGGCCGGGTGGTCAATCCCCTGGGCATCGCCATTGACGGCAAAGGCACGATCGAGCCCAAGGAAAAACGCCGCATTGAGCGCAAAGCGCTGGGCGTGCTGCAACGCTCCCCGGTAAAGGAACCACTCCAGACCGGTCTCAAAGCGATCGACAGCATGATCCCGATCGGCCGTGGACAGCGTGAGCTGATCCTGGGCGACCGTCAGACCGGCAAGACCGCCATCGCCATCGACACCATTATCAACCAGAAGGATACCCACAAGACCGACAAACCGGTCTTCTGTATCTATGTCGCCATCGGCCAGAAAGCGTCGACCGTGGCGCGGGTGGTGGGGGAACTGGAAGCCAACGGCGCCATGGAGTACACGATCGTGGTGGCCGCCAACGCTTCCGATCCGGCTCCGATGCAGTTCATTGCCCCTTACGCCGGTGCTACCATGGGCGAATATTTCCGCGACAACGGCCAGCATGCCCTGATTGTGTACGACGACCTTTCCAAACACGCCGTAGCCTATCGTCAGGTTTCGCTGCTGTTGCGCCGACCTCCGGGGCGCGAAGCCTATCCCGGCGATATTTTCAACCTGCACAGCCGGCTGCTGGAACGGGCCTCCAAACTGAGCGCCGATCTGGGCGGCGGATCGCTGACGGCCCTGCCGATCATCGAAACCCAGGATGGCGATGTTTCGGCCTATATTCCCACCAATGTGATTTCGATTACCGACGGCCAGATATTTCTGGAAGGCAACCTGTTCTATTCCGGCGTCCGGCCGGCTATCAACGTCGGTATCTCCGTTTCCCGTGTCGGCGGCAACGCCCAGATCAAGGCCATGAAACAGGTGGCCGGTTCCCTAAAACTCGATCTGGCCCAGTTCCGCGAACTGGAAGCATTTGCCAAATTCGGTTCCGATATGGACGCCGCTACCAAGAAACAACTGAACCGTGGCTACCGGCTCGTGGAAGTACTCAACCAGAGCCAGTTCGAACCGTTGCGGGTGGAACAGCAGATCGCCGTGATTTTCGCCGGCGTCGAGGGCTACCTGGACGAATTGACCATCGATCAAACCAAGGTTTTTTCCAAGGAATTATTGAATTATGTAGAGACTTCCGGCAATAGTGTTTTACAGGAAATTGCTGATCAGCGGGAGTTAACCGACAATATTAAAACCGGCCTGCGCGGTCTGCTGCAGGATTTTATCGCCGGATTCAAAAACCGTTAACCGGGATCAGCGATGGCAAGTCTGAAGGACATCCGGCAGCGCATCCGCGCCGTTAAGAATATTCAGAAGGTGACCAACGCCATGAAAATGGTGGCGGCCGCCCGGCTGCGTAAATCGCAGCAGAATATGGAACAGGCGCGGCCCTATGCCCGGCGGATCGACGAGGTACTGGATCACCTGCTGCCCGTCATCGACCGTTCGCTGAATCCGCTGCTGGAAGTCCGCGAACCGGAGCAGACCGGTTTCGTAATTATCACCGCCGACCGCGGTCTGTGCGGCGGTTTCAATTCCAATATCATCCGCACCGCCGCCGCCCTGATCGAAGAATACGGTAAGGACGATGCAGCCCTGATTTGTGTCGGTAAAAAAGGTCACAATCACTTTAGCAAACGCGGCTACAACGTGATCGGCAAATATACCGATTTCTGGGGTGAACTGAATTTTTCTCACGCCGCCGGTATCGTCGCCCAAGTTACGCGCCTCTATCTGGAAGACAACCTGGACAAGGTTATCCTGATCTACAACGAATTCAAAAATGTCATGCGCCAGGAAGTGATCACCCAGCAATTCCTGCCGTTGGTATTATCGGAGCCGGCGGAAGCTGAATCCCGGACGGAAATCGGTGAATTTCTGTTCGAACCGTCGGAAGAGAAAATTGTCAATACGCTGGTACCGCGGCATTTGAATGTGCAGGTCTGGCAGGCGTTGCTGGAATCCAACGCCGCCGAGCAAGCCGCCCGGATGAACGCCATGAGCAGCGCCACCGAAAACGCCTCGGATATGATTTCAACCTTAACATTAGATTACAATAAAGCGCGTCAGGCGGCGATCACCAAAGAACTACTGGAGATCGTTTCTGGAGCAGACGCGCAGCTAAAGGCATAAGGATAGTTTATGGAACGGATTGGTAAGATCAATCAGATTATGGGTGCTGTCGTCGATGTTGTGTTCGAAGACGGCCGGCTGCCGGATATTTACAATGCCCTGGAAGTGACGATCGGGGACGGCCAGAAACTGGTCCTGGAAGTTGCTCAGCACATCGGCGAGGGTTCCGTGCGCACGGTGGCCATGGATTCCACCGACGGCCTGACCCGGGGCACCCGCGTGACCGATACCGGTGCACCGATCTCCGTGCCGGTGGGCCCCCAGACCCTGGGCCGGATGTTCGATCTGCTGGGGCAGCCGATCGACGGCAAACCGCCGGTTCCAACCGCGAAACGCTATCCGATCCACCGCGAAGCGCCCAAATTAGAAGATTTGACCGTCGAGTCGGAAGTGCTGGAAACGGGACTGAAGGTGATCGACCTGCTGGAACCCTACACCAAGGGCGGCAAGACCGGCCTCTTCGGTGGCGCCGGCGTCGGCAAGACGGTGCTGATTCAGGAACTGATCCGTAACATCGCCACCGAACACGGCGGCTATTCGATTTTCGCCGGCGTGGGCGAACGGACCCGCGAGGGTAACGACCTGTACCTGGAAATGACCGAATCGGGCGTGATCGAGAAAACCGCCCTGGTATTCGGTCAGATGAACGAGCCCCCCGGCGCCCGGCTGCGGGTGGCGCTGTCGGCCCTGGCTATGGCCGAATATTTCCGTGATGAAGAGGGCAAGGACGTGCTGCTGTTTATTGACAATATTTTCCGTTTCACCCAGGCCGGATCGGAAGTATCGGCGCTGCTGGGCCGCATGCCCTCCGCTGTCGGTTACCAGCCGACCCTGTCGACCGAAATGGGCGAGCTGCAGGAACGGATCACATCCACCAAAAAAGGTTCGATCACTTCGGTCCAGGCCATTTACGTTCCGGCCGACGACCTGACCGATCCGGCCCCGGCCACCGCCTTTGCCCACCTGGACGCCACCACGGTATTGTCACGGCGCATCTCCGAGCTGGGCATCTATCCCGCCGTCGATCCGCTGGATTCGACCTCGCGGATTCTCGATCCGCGGGTGGTGGGCCAGCGCCATTACAACGTGGCCAAGCGCACCCAGGAAATTTTGCAGAAAATGAACGAATTGCAGGATATCATCGCCATTCTCGGCATGGATGAATTATCCGACGAGGATAAAACGGTGGTGGCCCGCGCCCGCCGTATTCAGCGGTTCCTGTCGCAACCGTTCTTCGTGGCCGAACCGTTCACCGGCACCGAGGGACGCTACGTCCGGCTGGAGGACACCGTCGACGGTTTCGAGCGCCTGATCAATGGCGAATTCGATCATCTGCCGGAACGGGCCTTCCTCTATGTCGGCACCATCGACGAGGCGGTCGAGAAGGCCAAGAAACTGGAAGCCTGATGAGCACTTTCCGGCTGGAAATCGTAACGCCCACCAGGGTCATCGATAAGGGTGAAGTCAGCTACCTGCGCTGCCCCGGCAGCGACGGCCAGTTCGGTATCCTGGCGCGCCATACCAACGCCATGTTCGCCCTGGCGGAAGGTGAGATCAAAGTCGTTTCCGATAAGGAAACGGTGTACCTGGCGACGCGGGGCGGCTTTGCCGAGATCACCGGAGACACGGTGCGCCTGCTGGTGGAAACGGCCGAGCACGCCGCCGAGATTGATCCCGATCGCGCCCGCCAGGCCCTGGAACGGGCGAAGAACCGGATCGGTGAACATGGTCCCGATCTGGATTTGGCGCGGGCGGAAATGTCAATCAGGCGCGCCCTGATCCGTCTGCGGGTCGTCAACCGTATCCTATCCTGATATTTCTGAACCGTAAAACCGGTTAATTCATTTTTTGTATTCTTTTCCCTACGGTTAAAACCTTGGGCTATTTACAAATAAATACAGATTTGAAATAATTATAATGGATCATTAATAGCACACGACTTTAGTCGTGGGTCAGGGGTAAATTATTGATTTTTTCTTTCAGTTGTCGAATCCGATCAATCAGTTCGTTAAATGATAGCGAATCACCATATATCATGTTTCGTTGCATTTTATTGTAATCCTGCTTCCAGTCATTCCATATACTTTCAGGTGGAATAGGATTTATTTTATCAGAATTGTGATTTTCGTAATTTATCCCTCTAATTGGCGTAATTGTTCTTCTATGCTCCACTATATGTTGATATAAAGTTTTTCCAGATAATGCTTTTCTGGCATATTTTGTATCCATCATTTTTTCCACATCGTATAAATGCCGACTTAAGCGATTCACTTTAATCTTATTATTCGGTTTTTGAAACTCTTCGTGCAATAAGAATATTTTTTCAAGAAATGTCCTTTCCGGATTTACGGTTGGAATACTAATCAAATTATCCGTAAATGGTTTACCCGGGAAATGCTCACCTACTAATGTCCGAAAGTGCATCACTGTAAACGGTTCCCTCAAAGAGCGACTTCCAATTTCGATTAAAATACGTGATTGAATGTATTCCGATTTTTCAATAAGTCCGGTGTAATGCACTATGATTATTAATGGATCCTGGTCATTTGCAGTAGTATCTGCTAATTCCAGCTTCACATCGCGTAAGCCATACTCATGGAATGCCTGTTCCAGTGCAGGATAATATTTTTCTGAAATAAATCGGAAGGAATCCTTCCGTAGTTTTTTTACCTGAGATGTGGTCATTTCTTGATCGAAGCCAAGAAATTTCCTGTCCAGAGCTAAATCAATGTCTTCCGAAAATCTCTCAATCAACCCCCATGCTTTGCTTAAAGAAGTTCCGCCCTTAAAAACTGTGTGGTCCGCAATTTCCGTATTAAAAATAACTTCCAGAGTTTTGACTACCCACCAGTCTTTTTCAATAGCAATAGCAGGCAGACCGGTTTTTGTACTGGTTTCGGTGAAAATATATATTTTTGTTCTGTCTGACAGTTTAAGCCATTCTTGGATTGAGTGTTTATTCATCGGCTCTGTTTTCCAATACCGGTTTCATTATATCGCGAATCCATGCCGGGGCTAAGCGGATATCATGTTGTAGGCGCGTGATTTTTTCTTTTTTTAGTAATTGCTGAATTTTTTTTATTTCTTCAGATGTGACATTTTCTTTGCCTAAGGTGCGTAAAGCCTGGATAGCCAATCGGCTTATATCACCGATGGCAGCTAAATTTTTAGGGGTTGTTTTTTTTAAAACAATGGTATGTTTTCCAACTTTGATTTTACGGGCGGCCCCATCCGTTAGATATATAATATTCAATGGCACCTGGGTAGAAAGACCCAGTTTATTCAGAGCATAGATGCCGGTAGGAACGATCCTGGCCCGGTCTCTTTTGGCAATGGCTTTGGCGATTTCTTCAATTCCAGGTGTAAGGTAACCTATGGCCTCATCTTTTTTGGGCCGGACATAAATTCCTGTCGCGACACGCACAAGTTCACCCTTTTGTATCAAACGTTCCAATGTTTTACTTACGGCTTTTGAATTACCAAACGATAGAAAATTTTCGATGAAAAAGAGCCGACCCCGCCCGGCCTTTCTGAATTTAGTAAGTATTTGTATCTCTATGTTTACAGGCATGAAAAGTCTCCGTTAGTGTCGCAAATATAGTATATATTCGCGACAGTATTTAGTTTATTTTGTTGTGGATTGGCAGTATGGTTGTTTTAGCGGTAAAAGAAATGGTAGTATTAAATAATGCGGTGGGCTTTGGAGCGCGCCCGCCGGCGCATCAATGAGCACGCCCCCGATTTGGACCTGTCCCGGGCGGAAATGGCGGTCAAGCGGGTGATGCTCCATTTGTGGTTGGCCCGAGAAACAACCTGGGGTGATTTTTAGACCAATAAACGGTTAGCATTTAATATTGCCATTAAATGTCAATTACTATCCATATGTATTCCTAATCAAGAGGAGAGAATTTGTATTAATAATTAGATTATTTTTACTATCTTGTTTTTGATTGGAGGATTATACCAACCAACAACGTGTCTAAGGTAATAATCAACAAAAATCTTTATATCCGTACAGGCAAGGGAAACCTTTTTAAAATGAGAATAATTATGTGTTGATAAGAAGGGTGGTCTTGTAATATGGGCAATAGCATTTCTATAGTTTTCTTGAAAATATTGTCCAATATCAATCTTCTTTTCGAGCATATCTAATATATTATTATTAAATTTAAAATCAGCTTGATCTCCTTTTAAGATATTGTTAATCCATTTCCTTGCGTTCCCATATTTTGAGTCAACTGGTATCTCTAATATTTTCCAATAACAAAGAAATTTGAAAAAAGGATTTTTTGTATTTTGAGCATCGTTAATCAATGATGTGACAATTTTCTGTTCTTCCGATAAAAATTCACCAATTTCATTTACATCTGCCATAAGATTATTGGATCTTCTTTTAATACGAATTGCAGGTTCTTTATCTATTAAATCAATTGGTGTTTTTATTCCTCCAATTATAAATTCGATAACATATCTAAAACTGCAAGTTTCATTTGCTTTTACAATTCTTTGGCAAAAATCAATAGCAGTTTGTGCAAACTGCTCGGTTTCATTATTATCTTTTAGAATTGTTTCAATAACATCTACATTTTGATTACCTCCATAATGAAAAACAAACTCATAACCTCCAAAATGAAGCTTTACCTTTTTAAAGGAAAATGGACAATCAAAATCAAATGCTATTGCATATAGAACCATAGTACTTACTCGTATTTGTTAAAATTTTTAGGTTAGTATTTCATCCAGGGACGATAGACAATAAAAATCAGCAGGCGAGGATTCCCGTATCCGGTTCGGCGACATAAGTTTAGGGCGCCTGGTGTAATTAAATCAAGGTATTTATGCATGGCGGGGTAGGGACAAGACAGGTCTTGTCCCTACAAATTCCAACCCAACTGAGCGACCTTCCAGGTCGCAAAGTAGACCTGGAAGGTTACCCGGCACCTGACTGACACCGTCATTCAATTTTAGTCGCGGGTTTCAGGTGCAAAGATAAAGGCGAAACCGTATTAACGGTTTGAGCTGGTTAAAAGAATTAATTGGGTTTTATTCTGTCGCCAAAAAGGCCTCGTGAAAATTAACGGTCCCCACCGGGATCGAATCGGTAAACGGCATGCCCATGAAAACCTCCGGCGGGATGCCCTCATGCACCAGTTGCGGGTAATTATTGAAACCAAAGCGCCGGTAATAATTGGGATCGCCCACCAGCTGGCAGCCGTGGCCGCCCAGCGCCTGCAGCCGCGCCAGACCTTCGTTGATCTGGGCCGTTCCGATACCCTGTTTATGTAATTCCGGCAATACGGCCACCGGCCCGAGGCCGTACCAGTTTCTCGTACCATCCGATATGGTAACCGGCGAAAAGGCGATATGGCCGACGACTATATCGTCCCGTTCGGCCACCATTGAGAGCGTCAGGACCCCAGCCGTCCGCAGGGCATGGATGATAAAATGCTCGGTGTTATTGCTGATCGGGAGGGTTCTGAAGGCCGCGATCGTGACCGCAGTTATCGCATCAATATCGGCAGGCGTTTCTTCGCGAATGATCATTATTTAAAATTCCGGTTGTTTTTAAAGCTGAATTTATTGAATTGATCGTTAGTAAATTGTTTATAGATTCATGCAATCATTAATTATTCGGATGGTCAAATGTCGCATTCATTATCCAGAATCTGGATTCATATCATATTCGGCACCAAGGACCGGCAACCCCTGATTGAAACAGAATACAGTGAAAATATCCATCGGCGGATCGTGGAAAATTTCGAAAAACGGAATAGCCCGGTAATGATTATCAACGGTACCGCCGATCATGTACATGTCTTATTCCAGTTGACGCCGGAAAAATCGCTGGCGGAATTGATCAAACTGGTGAAAGCTGAAACAGCCAATTGGATTAACCGTCAGGATCTGATTGAATCGAATTTCGCCTGGCAGACCGGGTATGCTGCCTTTTCGGTTAGTGAATCGCAGGTTGACACGGTGGAGGAATATATCCGCCAGCAGATCGAACATCACCGGAAACGCAGCTACCAGGAGGAGGTCGATCTGTTTTTGGAGAAATATGGATTAAAATGAGCAACCGGTCAAACGGTTTGAGTCGCCGTCAATGGTTTCCCTGCGCATAATCCCCAACTATCCAATAAATTCAGCCTGTATTTTTGAAATTAAATCATTATTAATGTTATGCTGAGCCCGTCGAAGCATGACCGGTAAATTGAATTATCACCCTTCGACCGGCTCAGGGTGACAGATGTTTAAAGGAAAAGCATGTTCAAACGTACGCATACCTGTGGCGAATTACGAAAAACCGACAGCGAATCTAAAGTCAGCCTGAACGGCTGGGTCAACACCGTCCGGCTCCATGGGCAAGTCGTGTTCGTGGACCTGCGCGACCGTTACGGCAAGACCCAACTGGTCTTCAATACCGATACCTATAGCGGCTCAGTCGAGCAGGTCAAGAAGCTTTCCCTGGAAGATGAGATCAGCGTCCGTGGCGTGGTCCAACCGCGGGCGACGGAAGCGATCAATCATGATCTGCCGACCGGCGAAATCGAGGTGGTCGTTGCTGAAATGATCATCCTCAATGAAGCGGCGCCGCTGCCATTCATCATCACCGACCGCGCCAGCGCGCTGGAAGACCTGCGGCTGAAATACCGCTACCTGGAACTGCGCACCGAGGAACTGCAGAAATATCTGGAGCTGCGGCATCGCACCTACCAGGTAGTGCGCAATCATCTGGCAGCGAATAATTTTATCGAGATCGAGACGCCGGTGCTGATGAAATCCACCCCGGAAGGGGCCCGCGACTACCTGGTGCCCAGCCGGATTCACAAAGGTAAATTTTATGCCCTGCCGCAATCACCCCAGACCTTCAAGC
>JBDRBK010000161.1:0-4834 GCA_043822705.1 Fidelibacterota bacterium | reverse complement strand
GCCGCTTCTCGCGGGCCACGGTTTCGCGGAATTCCACAAGTCGCGGACAGCGTCGGCAGCGGATCAATTCTTGATTAAGTTGACTGATATTGGTCATTAGCCAGGCCCGGTCAACCGGATTATGGCACCGGTCAACCGTCGGTAAATTATTTCCGGTTCGATTTCAATCCAACCGATATTCCGGCACCAGGCGGCCCGTCTTTAACACCGTCAAGTGGTTTGCGGATTCTAGCGCCCGGTATTATCCGGACTGGCTTCATGGTCATTGCTTCGGTGTTTTTCCGTCTCTAAATTTGTTTTCTGATTTTATTTAAATTTCAAAGGATAGTCGAATGGGTATGATGACTCTAATGCGGGATCGGATGCATATCGTCCTGTGGGCATTACTGATATTGTTTCTGCTGAGCATGAGCATCGGCGGACTGGTCGGCGGCGCCGATATCATCGACCAGTTGCTGGGTAAAGTCGATCCGCGCAAGGCGATCGGCACCGTCAACGGCGCCAATCTGGCCCCGGATCAGTTTATGCGCTTGGTCAATGCCGAACTGGAGCAACTGCGCTACCAGGGACAGGAGATCACCGATCAGCAGATCAGCACCATTCGTGATCAGATCTGGGACCGGATGGTCACCGAAATACTGGTCAAGGAAGCGCTGAAAAAGATGAATATTTCGGCCACCGATGAAGAAGTCATCTTTCATCTGCAGGAAAACCCGCCGCAGTTCCTTACCAGCCTGCCCGACTTTGAGACCGACGGGCAATTCGATCAGGCCAAATACGCTCAAGCCGTGGCTAATCCCCAGGGCAATGAGTGGGTGCCGATCGAACAGCATATGAAGAGTTCCTTTATTCCGAATTTCAAACTCGAACAGCTTTTGAACTCCTCGGTAACGGTGACCGACGCCGAAATTATCGCCGATTTCCGCAAGCGCAATATCGAATACACTATTGACGCGCTGCATGCGGTTTGTTCCAAGTTTGACGACGCCGGGCTCGAGCCCAGTGACAAGGAGGTCCAGGCCCGCTACAAGCGTGACATCGCCGGCTACGAACGTGAGGAAACACGCCACCTGCGGTACGTCAGTTGGAGCAAGACGCCTTCTACGGCCGATTCGTTACGGGTATTCGAAGAAGCGCTGTCGGTCAAGGAACAAACCGAGACCGGCATGGATTTCGCCCTGCTGGCCAACCAGTTCACCGAAGATCCGGGTAACGCCGTCAACGCCGATTCGGGACGCGGCGGCAACCTGGGCTGGTTTACGCAGGCGCAGATGGTCGCGCCTTTCGCTGACGCCGCCTTCGCCGCCCGCAAGGGTTCCTTAGTCGGACCGGTACTGACCCAATTCGGCTACCATGTTATCAAAGTCAATGACAAACGGACGCAGAACGACCGTACCGAAGTAAACGCCTCCCATATCCTGTTTACGATCGGAATGGGCGCCAACACCCGCGAGGAATTGCGCCGCGACGCCACTCTGTTCAGTTACGACGCCCAGGATTACGGCTTCGACGCCGCTCTGGACACCCATCAGGTCACGGCCCGGACCGCAGCTGACCTGTCAGCCGAAACGATCTTCGTACCGGGACTGGGACAGTTCCGTAGCGCCGTCCGCTTCGCCTTCGACCAGGAACCGGGCATCAGCTCCACACCGCTCGAAAGCGATGCTTATTTCGCCGTCGTTGTCGTCGACAGTATTACTCCGGCGGGCGTTAGGCCGCTGACAGAGGTGCGCGAGCAGATCGTCCAGACCCTGAAACGCGAAAAACAGGAAGTTGCCGCCTTGGCGGCTCTGGTTGAGATTCGGAAGCAGGTTGAGGCGGGAGCCGATTTCGCGACGATCAAGGCAGAAAATGAAGACCTGGACCTGGTCACTGCCGAGGTACGCACCCTGTCCCGGTCATTTACCTCGATCGGTTTAAGTAATTTCCTGGTGGGCGCCCTGCAGGAAGCAACCGTCGGCGAACTGATCGGTCCGGTGAAAACCATGCGCGGTTACGCCCTGGCACGCCTGCTGAACGTCGCTAAACTGGATTCGACCGAATTGGAAGTCCAGTATGATTTATTGAAAAACAGCCTGCTGGCCGCCAAACAGCAGCAGGTTTTCAACGACTGGCTGAAGGAAATGAAGGACGCGGCCGAAATCGTCGACAACCGCAAATATTATTTCTAAACCAGGCAGCATAGATATCTTTGGAAAAGGCCGGTCGTCGCACCGGCCTTTTTTGTTTTTCCCCACTCCGGCACACCGGTTTCGGCGCTTCCACGGAACAGAATATTATTAGGATTCCCGTCGTCGTACCGGGTGAATATTAGGTCGAATCGGGTTTGCCCCGTCAATTGCCTGTATGGAAAATAATCTGTCATTCGTAAATTATTCCGGCTGTTGAATATTTTTTCGGCAATTGTCGCACAGTTTAAACCGGGTATCACGACATAATAATCCGTAATGGAAAATATCCAATCTCTGGCAGCATACAATTTCGCTTTTGAGTGTACGCCACGATTAATGCAATCATACCAATCATCTAACAACTATCGAAGGGGTATTCAATGATTACCTTTAGTGACAAGCAGTTAAAAACGCCCGCGATGCAGCGACCGGTCTATCTGGTGACCGGCGGCATGTCAAAATTCGACCGGGCCTTTCCTGACAAACGCACCGAAGAGCTGGTAATCGATTCATTCACCGAAGCCGCGGAATTCATCGGTAAAACACCGGCGGAATTGAAAAAATACATTCATTCCTGCTACTACGGCCATTTCGCCGATCATTTCGGTGACCAGTTGCTGGGTGAATCGGTGATCCACGACCGGCTGGGGCTCGATCCGCTGGGCAACGTCGGCATCAAGACCGGCGGCGCCACCGGCGGCTCGACACTCTGGGAGGCCTTCAAGACCGTAGCCTCGGGCTATTCCGACTGTGTGCTGGCCATGGGCTGGGAGCGCATGGACGAAGTGCCCACCGACGAAGGCAATAATTACATCTCCTGCGCCGCCGACAAGGACTGGGAAACGCCACTGGGTCATATCTACACCGGCTATTATGCGGTGATGGCCCAGAAATACTGGCAGGTGTTCGGCAAGGAAGAAGAATCATTCCGCCAGACCATGGCCGAAATCGCTGTCAAAAACCGCGGCTACGCCCGGATGAATCCCCATGCCCAGGGACCGCTGAAGATCACCGTGGAAGATGTGCTCAATTCCCCGGTAGTGGCCTATCCGCTGCGGGCGCTGGACTGCTGCCTGATGAGCGTCGGCGCCGCCTGCGCTATCCTCTGCGATGAGAAAACCGCCTACGAACTGACTGACAATCCCCTGCTGGTCTATGTATCCGCCGGCAGCCACACCCTGCGTGTGGCCGACCGCCGTGACATGGCGATCCCGTTGCTGCCGAACGAGACGCCGGATCAATACAAGGATTTGGGGAAACGCTTCCCCGGCGGCGACCGCTATCCCGGTTTCACCGGCTTCCTGGCTGCCCGGATGGCCGCCTACTACGGCTACCGGATGGCCGGCATCGTCGATCCCACCACCGACCTGGATCTGGTGGAACTGCACGATGCTTTCACCATCAGCGATATCCAGACCTACGAGGATATCGGCATCCGGCCCTACGGCGAAGGCCGCACCTATGTCGAATCCGGCGATTGCTACCATATCAATCCCAAAACCGGCCGACCCGGTAAATTACCCGCCAATCTTTCCGGCGGACTGATCGGCTGCATGCATGCTGTCGGGGCCACCGGCATAATGCAGGCGATTGAAGTCGGCCAGCACATCTGGGGCCGCTGGGCCGAAATGCATGGTGATCAGAAAAAATGGGATCGCTTCGGCCGCACCAAACCGGCGGACTGGACCGACTTACAGGTAAAAGACGCCAAACGTGGTCTGGCCATCAGTCATGCCGGCGTCGGCAGTCACGTGACGGCCACGATTCTAGTACATCCGGATCATCAACTGGAAAGGAGTGGAAAATGAGTGACGAACGCGGAACCGTAAAAGTCGTAAATGGTAAATACAAGCCATCGGGCAAGTTTCATTTCATAAATCCCTCCACCCCGATCCGTGATGAACACGGCACTTTCCTCGGTGTAACCAATCCCCGGGATATCATCCATATCCACAGTTACGGTGGCGAGGCGCCCTTTTTCGAGGGACTCGGTCAGGGCAAACTGCTGGGTACCCGTTGTGATAACCCCAGCTGCCCGGCGCACGGATCGATCTTCATACCGTTCCGGATTCACTGCCCCGATTGTCTGGCGAAAAATACCATCGTTGACGTCACCGAAACCGCCAAGACCGGCGCCAGAGTGCATACCTTCATGATCACCGAACGTACCGGCGCCTTCAATACCCTGCCGAAGCCGATCCGCTTCGTGAATGTGGAATTCGCAGGTGTCTGCACGATCCTGATGGGGAACCTGGCGGTGGGCGAACCGAAAATCGGTATGCAGGTCGTGCCGATTTTCCAGACCGCCAAACCATCATACACAATCCTGGATCTGGCCTGGGTACCCGTCGGAACACCGGAAACGGCATTACCGGAAGGATTTACATTCGGATAATCCCTTCCTATAGGAATTAAAGCTAACGAAATGGGGCTCGGTTTTCCGGGCCCTTTTTTTGTAGCGAAGAGCAAAGGGGTTGTGGTGTGGAGAAGCTTGGGTGCTAATAGGCATGTTATTACCAAAATGAAATACAAAACACACGACTTCAGTCGTGGACTATTGATGTGGAATAAGTCAGTTGCCAAAGATTGTCGATCCGCCGGTTGGCTGGCAAAGCGTACCCGTTGTAGCAGTAAATATCATCCTCTGGTCCCTAGCTTCTGCC
>JBDRBK010000160.1:0-6454 GCA_043822705.1 Fidelibacterota bacterium | reverse complement strand
TCCGATCATCGCTTAAACCGTTTCAGGCCGCTGCTTCAGTGGTGGCCGGCGCCACGGAAGCGGCCGGTTTCAACCAGGCCGAACTGGCCCTGATGTGCTCTTCCCACAGCGGCGAGGATATTCATGTGCGCACCGCCGCCGCGATGCTGGAAAAACTGGGCTACAGCGAGGCCGAATACGAATGCGGCCGCCAGGAACCCTATCACAAGGAATCGCTGTATAACCTGATCCGCGCCGGTCAAGAGGCGGGACCACTCCACAACAACTGCTCAGGCAAACATGCCGGCATGCTGTGTCTGGCCCGTAAACTGGACGTCGATCCCCGGGGTTACACCTTCCCCGATCACCCGGTGCAGAAAGCGGTTTTCGAGCAGGTGGAGCGCTTCAGCGGTCTGCGCGAGCTGCCGATCGGCGTCGACGGTTGCAGCCTGCCGACGCCCTACCTGCCGTTGTACAGCATCGCCCGGATGTTCCAGAAGCTGGCCGGTGGCGATTTCCCGGAATTGAACATTTTATACGATGCCATGACCGCCAATCCCTATCTGATCGCCGGCGAAAAGCGCTTCGATACCGATTTCATGGAAGTGCTGCAGGGCCGGGCGGTGACCAAAGGCGGCGGCGAGGCGGTGCGGGGGCTGGCGATCCGGCGACCCGACGGCGAGGTCTGGGGAATGGCCGTTAAAGTGCTGGATGGCGCCCAGCGCGCCAACCCGCCGGCAACCATGGCCGTGCTGAAACACCTCAACCTGCTGACCGAGGCGGAATTGCTGCAACTGGCGGATTATTCCAGTACCCCGATCCATAACCTGCGCCGGATACATATCGGCAATATTGTCGGTTATGTCGACACCGAATGATCGGAGGTCTTCAGATTCGAATTACTACCGGATTTGTATCACCGGTGAGTCCTAATTATTAATTAAATTGAGTAACATAGTGAAATTAAGTAAACAGGAGTATGTGATGAAAAACCGAATGTTATTGGTGGTGCTTTGTATCATCTCACTTTTTGCTTTTCTATCTGCCCAGGTTACGACTTCCTATAGTTGGGAAGATGGGGGTACAATTCTCAGCTACTATGGCACCGTTGCCAATCCGGCCAATGTTGGTTCCACCGGCGGAGTCGACCCGTATGATGGATCGGCAATGCTAACCGTTTCCGAATCTCCATTAAGTAGTACTCCGCAAGCGTTTATTGCATTTATAGAAAATTTGAATGAAGGCGATGTCGTGACAGCTAGTTTCTATGGTTATGATAATACTCCAGATGCCAGTCCATCACTGCGAATCTGGGGCGGGTATGCTCTGAATGGTGATATTGACAGCTATCAGGGATCGGCCAGCGGCCCGACAAGTTACACCAATGGCAGCGGTTGGAGTCAATCCAGTTTTACATGGACTATTGCGGCTGGTATGGAAGCCTTGGTGGTTCAAGCCCGTTTGTACAGTGGCACTGAGGACCCAACAGTCTATTTTATCGATCTGGTGAGTGTCACGGCACCGGCGACTGCCACGGTAACCTATCCTTCACCGCCGGTTCTCACCGCCAACGCCGGTCCCGATCAGACCGTCAGCGTTAATAGCACAGTCACACTGGACGGCTCAGCTTCGATCGGTACCATCGTCAGCTATTCCTGGGTGCAGATTGGTACACCGGCCGTCACACTCAGTGGTGCCGATGCCGTTAGCGCCACCTTCACGGCCCCAGCCACGGCAGTGGAACTGCAATTTGAGTTGACAGTCTCCGAATCTGGTGGCGCCAGCGATAAAGACACTGTCAATATAGCTGTGTCTGACGTCAGCACCAGTCCCGTATTTATCACCGAATATGTGGAAGGTACCAGCAACAACAAGTATCTGGAAATATATAATGGTGGTACCTTTGCCGTGGACCTGGAAGCAGAAGGCTATACACTGGCCAGGGACAATAATGGCGACCAGGATTTTACTTATGCCGTACTCAGTGACTGGGGTACACTTAAAGTTTTACCAGCAGGCGGAATAATCGTTCTCGCCGCCGATGGACACACCCTTTATGACCACCCGGATTCGGTGTTGACCTACAATTCACCGGTTCATTTCAATGGAAATGATGCAGTGGCGCTACTGAAAAATGGAGTGATTGTTGATTTGGTCGGTGAATTGGGCAATAGTGCCAATTACGCGATCGATGTGACCCTTCGAAGACTGGATACGGTAACGGAGGGCAAGTCAGTATTTGATTGGAACGAGTGGACACAGTTGCCACTTGACGATATCAGTGGATTGGGCATGTTCAATGTCAGTATTCCTGCTTTTTCGAATTATGTAATTCCCACCACGCTGGTATTTGATAATGTCGCGGTTAATGTCCAGGTTGATGTTACTCCGACCGAAGGCGGTGCTGCGATTGCATCTGGTGTCGTGGCCTACGGGCCAGGATTCCTGACCACCAGCGCCATGTTCAACGATGGCAATACCTGGTATGCTGAAATTCCCGCTGCCGCCACTACGGCAAATACTGAATTCGAATTCAAGTTTATCGTAACCGATGCCAACAGTGTCATCTTTGAGTCAGCGGTGCAATCGTTTATGGTCGCCAGTACTTCACCTATGTCAATTGCCAATATCCACGCCAATATCGGCACCCTTGACGGCACGATTCAAACCATCAAGGGCAATGTGAGCATCGGCTCCGGTCTGCTGGCCTCAGCCTGGACATCACTGTATATTCAGGACGGTTCCGGCCGTGGTCTGAACCTGTACAAGAGTGCCACCGATGTAACATTGGCACTGGGGCAAGAGGCCACAGTCGTCGGTGAAGTGGACATTTATACCACGACGGTCGAGATCAAGGATTTTGCCTACAAGATTACGCCGGGCAGCAGCCTGGTACCAGCACCTGCGACCGTGAATATTGCCGATGTTCTGGCAACACCGGCAAATTACGAAGGCACGCTGATTAAATTGACCGGTACGGTTACGGCCAATACTGCTTATACTAGCGCTACCAGCATCACGATATCGGATGGTAATAATGAAACCACCGTCCGGGTGTACGCCACCACCGGTATCGACGCAACCCAATACACTGTCGGACAGCCCTATACTTTCGTTGGTGTGGGCAGCCAGTACAACAGCGCTTTCCAGTTACTGATCGGTTATGAAGCATCGACTTACTTAACAGTGGATGCCGCCCAGGCAACCCGGCCAATGCATTTCGGCCTGGCACCGGCTTATCCCAATCCGTTCAATCCAACCACGACTCTGACTTGGCAAGTGGAACAGGCCGGTGAATACACACTGGCGGTCTATAATCTGCTGGGTCAGGAAATGGGCGTCCTGCACACCGGTCTGGTTCCTGCTGGTCGTTACATTACTGAATGGAATGCTGGAGCCCTTTCGTCGGGTGTCTATTTTGTCCGTCTCGTCGGTGCCGGCCAGCAGACGGTCCGAAAAGTCATGTTGTTGAAATAATCAATTATCCGGGAATGGACCAAATCCTGCGCATTTGACAAATGAGGTTGATGTGAAAATCCTGAAATATCTGACCAGCCTGATTTTGACAGTCACCCTCTGGGGTGGTGTCAACGATCATCTGGTGTTTTCCGAGGTCGTGCTGCAGCCCACCGCTGGCTCCTATGTTGCGATTTATAATCCTACCGCTGCGGACAGAGACTTGTCGGACTACTATCTAACCGACGCCAGCGATCCTGCCAACGATAGGTATTATTTTCAATTGCCATCCGGAACTGATTACTGGAGCGGTAGCGCCTTTGATTTTATTGTTCGCTTTCCCGATGGTTATTCGATCGCGGCCGGCCAGACGATTTATATCGCCATTTACGACAGCGCGACCTACAAGGGTGAATATGGCATTGCCCCCGATCTGGCCTTGAAACAGGATTTTCGTCCTGCTCTGGACGGCGCCAGCACCAAGCCGGTGGCGACCTTCAATGTATTGGATAAAATCGTCGAAACGCTGGTGCTGTTCCACTGGGACGGCAGCTCCGCCACGGTGCAGGATGTGGATTACCTGCTGTGGGGCGATAATTCCCTGGCGATTGATAAATCCGGTGAAACCGGTTATGCCGCCGATACGCCGGTGACTTCCCAGAGCTACACCAGCGTCCATGCCGATGGCGAAAAACTGGTCCGCACCAGTGGTGAGGGCAACGAAACTGCCAGTGGCGGTAACGGTATCACCGGTCACGATGAGACCAGCGAGGATTTCAGCGCTACCTGGCAGGTACTGCCGTTGGCATCCAGCAGGCCTAAAATTGTCTCTTTTTCAATGACCCCGGCTGAACCGATAGTTGGTGATCAGCTCACCTTTAACGCCATAGTGACCGATGACGGTATTCTGAGCACTGTTGAATTAATTCAGGTCTTAGGCGGCATTACAGAAATCACAGCGATGAATTCCACTGGCGGTGATAATTATTCGTTGACCTTGCCGACGGCTGAAACAGCGGGTAGCCTTCAGTGGAAGATTCGTGCTATCGATGATACCAACCTGAAGGATTCGACTGCCTGGCAAGTGGTAATTATTGGCTCCGGTGCCCCAGAAATCTTGTCGGCAACAGTTAATCCGACCAACCCGGAGAAGGACAATACACTGATTTTTTCTGCTATAGTAACCGATAATAGCGCAGTTGCATCAGTTGAATTACTACATCAATTCGCTGGTGGCACCATTCAGTCGGTTGAACTGGATTATATAGGTGATGATAACTACTCCATCAGCCTTGATCCTTTTAACGCCGAGGGTATCCTAAAATGGAAAATTCGCGCTACCGATGACTCCGGACTTATGGATTCAACAAGTTGGAAAACTCTGAATATCACAGATCCATCGGCCCATCTGATTCCCTTTCAGGACATTCTTGCCGGCGGATACGAAGGAAAAACTGTTGTTGTCCAAGGATTACTGGTAGACTATTTTGATATTACAGTTTATAATGGTCCCCACTCCCTGACCCTGGAAGACAACGAAGGTTACCAGGTGGAATGCACTGTTTGGCCCAGCGACTGGGATATTCCCAATTCCCCCCAAGCTTTCCTGCTCCAGCCACCATTTGGTAAATATGTAATCCGCGCCACCGGCGTGGCCAGCTATTACGCCAAGAATGCTGTCTGGCAAATCGGCGTTACCAGTTTTGATGATTTTGATATAGTCAAAATCTACGGCTGCCCCGATCCCGACGCCCAGACCAATGAGTATGGCGATTGTATTTATCCAGGTGATTACACCAAGGCCAGTATCAATCCGGCACCCTTTGTATTGATACCCACCATGGGCGAGCACCTGGATTACGAGTATTCCTTTCCGGCCAATTCGCGGGTGATCATCCGAGTGTTTGACATTTCCGGTCGTTTTGTCACCTCGCTGGTGGATGAATTCTATGCCGAAGCCGGCGAAGTGCAGCGCACCGAATCCTGGGCCGGCTGGGATGGCCGCGATCATCTGGGGCAAATCGTTGCTCCGGGTACCTATTTCATGCATATTGAGGCAACTGATTTTCAGTCGGGCAAGACCAGCACTGATATCGCCCCGGTTGTCATCGGTGTAAAATTTTAGCGAGCGACACATAATGAATAAACTACTCACGATAATTCTAATTTCTCTGACAGTGGTGTCCGCTCAGGTAGCCAGCGATTATATCTACACCGGCGTGGAAGCCACCGCCCTGGCCGGAGCGGTAGTGGCAAATCCCGGCAGCAGCAGTAATCTGTATCATAATCCGGCGGGCCTGGCGGAAGTAAAATCACTGGAATTTCGGGCCGGCAGCGGCAAGATTGTCAATGTGCCTTACCTGGATTTCGGCCTGGTGTTGCAGGTCCCGATACTGGGCAGTATCGGTATTTCCACCCGGGGCTCAAAAACCGATTATTCCGGTACGACCCTGTCGAAAGAGCAGGTTTACAGCTTTGCCAATGGTTTTCATCTGCAGCAGGATCGTAACACGCGCCTGCTGCTGGGCTACAGCCTGAATTATTATACCTGGGACCTGGGGCGAAGCGCCGGACTGAGTGGTGACGGCAGTGACGGTATCGCCGCCGCTACCGGCAGCACTTTCGGAGCGGATGTTGGTCTGGTAGCCGTGTTGCGCAATAAACACCGGGTGGGCGCCTATTTGAAAAATATCAATTCCCCGGAAATCGGCAGTGGTGCATCGAATTCATATTTGCCGCGGCGGATGAACATCGGCATCGCTTACGTACCATTCGATCGTCTGGTTACAGCACTGAACATGGATCGTCTGCTGGGTGACAATCAGATTATCATCAACGGCGGCTTCCAGTACGGGTTGAATGACTGGGTGATCCTGCGTCTGGGGGTACAGTCCAATCCCAATCGCGCTGGCGGTGGAATGGAAGTACGGGTGGCAGGATTCAAAATCGGCTACAGTCTGTTGAGTCATCCGGTACTGCCGCTGACCCACCAGTTCGGCATCCGTTTTACCCGGCGCTA
>JBDRBK010000159.1:0-2700 GCA_043822705.1 Fidelibacterota bacterium | reverse complement strand
TGATTCGCGAGGCGGGCGCGGACTTGGACGGTTCCGAGACATTCCGGCTGGCTGTCGGCCAAAGTCTGAATGTCACCGTCACCATCTCACCGCTGATCTCAGGCCGGCATGTCCTGGAACTTATCCTGAACCTGCCCGGCGCCCTGGAACCAACCGGCAACCGGGCCGCCGATACCGTGCAGGTCTGTTATCCGTTCGCCGCCCTGCAGATCAATGAATTTCTGGCGCAACCACTTGACCAGCAGTCTGAATTCATCGAATTGACCGGAGACTTCTTGATTGATCTTTCCGGCTGGGGATTCAGCGACAACAGCGACCAGATGCGCCGGCTGCCGGGGATCGAGTTACAGCCCGGGGACTATTTGGTTCTGGCTCCCGACTCACTGCTGTTTCCGCTGCTGCCGGCCGGCGGATTATTCGCCATCCCGATCAACGGCTGGCCGGCACTGAATAACGGCGGCGACGCCATTTTCGTATATGATCCCACCGGAAAAATAATCGATTCCCTGATCTACGACGAATCCTGGCCGTTGCAACTCGGCCGGAGCCTGGAAAAACTCAATCCCGGAGACGTTTCGGCCACAAGCAATAACTGGAGCGCGGCGGTGAATCCGGCCGGTATGACGCCTGGAGCAGTCAACAGCCTTTATCTGCCAGTACGGCCGGAGAAAAGTCACGTGCAGTACATGCCCAATCCCTTTTCACCGGACGGCGACGGCCACGAAGATCTGCTGCGGGTCAGCTTTCAATTGCAATTCGAACTGGCAATTATCAAACTGGAGTTGTTCGACCTGCGTGGCCGGCGAATCGCCTGTCCGGCTTGGAACCGGCCGGTGGCCCAGAGCGGCTATCTCGAATGGGACGGCAAGCGCAGTGACGGCGAACGAACACGGATCGGTATTTATCTCGCCCGCTTCAGCGCCCGCGATCAAACTTCGGGCAAGACCTGGGAAGATGTGCAAACCGTCGTCGTGGCCCGCTGAAAAAGAAAAAGGGGTGGTCGCCCACCCCTTTTTACAGTCATTTCAGGTAAAGTTTAGAAGCCGAGACCAAGGCGAATATTCAATGCCCCGAAACCGTCCTGGCCAGCGTACACGTCTTTGGCGATCGTATAGCGATAATTGACAAAAGCATCCAGAATCAGCAATTTGAGTTGAATGCCGGCCTGGAAATGGATACCGGTCTGGTTTTCCATATTATCTTCCACATATGCAATGATTTTTTCTTCCATTTCTGCTCCATCGAAAGAAGCATACATGTCATCGCCAAGCAATTCTTCCATCATGGCGATCGACATATAGGGCGCGGTGGAATGGAAATTCAGACCGCCGCCGGCATGCAATTTGATGCCACCCAGAATCGGCACACCGACACCAATTAATTTTTTCCTGACGGTAATGTAGGCCGATCCGCGGGCGTAGGCGAATTCCGCATCATCCGGGGTTGATGCAATTTCAGTCCCGCTTAACAGAGTACTGAAGTTGAATTTATAGGTACCGAGCGCCACCTGGAAATCCGCCTCCAGATCGATAAACGGCAGGAAATCCAGGTACAGGTAACCGCCGACTCCGGCAGGATTTTCAAATGCATCCCTAGTCAACATAGCTGTCGATAAGCCACTGGTGCTGCTCTCCGAATAGGCATCCACTGCGGCCATCTCCTGAAGCACCGTCAGCCCGAATCCGATGAATCCGTAGGCCGGCGCCAGGGGTAACAGGAATAATCCGGTCATCAGGATAATTAACAATTTCGATTTCATTATGCTCCACTCCTCTTTTAATTAAATCTTCAAGTTACTTATTGGCCCCCAAGGTCTACTGCATATGGAGTAAATTTAACGGCTAAATCCTATTGTGCAACAATTGAATTTTTCAGCCGTGTTTTCAAGCACACTGCAAAACCGGAACAATTGGTCCTCTTTTACGTATTTCGACTATTATTGACGGAGGAAGTATGTTCAGAATGATATTGGTCTTAATTTTCAGTATCGGGTTGATCCAGGCGCAACCGAAGGTCACCCAGTCGATCACCATGATCGATGACGATCCCCCGGGACGAAAAATCCAGATCGAAACATCCACCAGCGACAGCACTTTGCGCATTATCGTCGAAAAAGACGGTGAAATTGAAGAGGAGATACTGCCGTTGAATTCACTGTCCGATGATATCATCAACCGGAAACTGGCTGAATTCGATATCGGCCTGCACGGAATTCATTTCAAGCCCTTCCATGGCCAAGCGATCTGCAATGAAAAGGAGGCCTGGCTGGGAGTTCAGATTCAACCGCTGTCCGAACAGTTGCAGAAATATTTTGGCGTCAAACAGAAGGGTGGCGTTCTGGTGGCCGAAGTAACCGAGGGCAGTCCGGCTGAAAAGGCGGGATTGAAAGCCGGCGATATAATCCTCAAAGTCGATGATTCCGAAATCAGCAGCACCAGCCTGCTGAAGGAAATCATCCGCCACAACAAGCCGGGAACCGAAATAACCGTCCGCTACATTCGTGGCGGTAAGGAGAAGACCCAAATGGTCAAACTGGGCGAATATGATTATGGCGATAATTACAGCCGGTACAGCTTTGACCCGGATATCTTCCGGCAGACTCTCCCCCGAATTGACCGGCACCTGTTACCGGATCCCGAACAATTTAAAAAATTCGACTTCTATGCCCTGCCCAATTCCGATCTGCGTCAAGAAATGGAC
>JBDRBK010000158.1:0-22292 GCA_043822705.1 Fidelibacterota bacterium | reverse complement strand
CGCCGATGATCACATCCGCTCCGGTCAGATTTGCCGCCAGCTTGACGTCATAATCGTAGCCCTGGTGGGTCAGTATAATAATTATATCGGCTTTTTTTCCCAAACCTTTAAGTTGTTTGGTCAATGCTTTATTGACATCGGTCAGTTCCACCGTCGCGCTGACCGCTTCCGGGTAATATTTCAGGGCGGCGGGACCTACGACACCGAGGATCGCAATCCGCAGTCCGGCCCGTTCGATCAGTCGCAGCGCCTGACTGCCGGGAATTTTCGGCCGATTCACGTTGGTGTTCACGATCGGGGCCCCTGTCCGGGCCAGTGTCGCCGCCAGGATGTCAGCGCCACGGGTCAGTTCCTGATCGCCGGGGAGGATGGCATCGTAGGGGATCGTGCGGTAGGCTTCGCTGGCCAGACTGTCCTTCAGCTCCCGTTTGGTCACCGACAGGAAATCGCCGGCATCGACCACCACCGTGTTGGGATGCTGTTGGAGCCAGTCCTCGATAAAGGCAGCCCGCTTCTCGATCGCCCCCAGGGGATGATCGACACAATAACAGTTTTCCAGGGCGCCGTTGGTATTATTGGTGTGGAGTATGTAGAGCGACTGGCCCGCCGCCGCCAGGCTGCGGGCCGTCAGGATTATTGCTGAGATCAGCAGAATTCTCCGAAACATTTTCCCTGTCCTTGGTTCCCTTGATTGATTGAAGTTAAACATAATAATGCGGAATGGTAAGGGCCAGTTTCGGCCGGCTGCGGCAAATTGACCGGGATCAAACTCGCGCTTACCAGATACCACCCGACTTGATTAATATTACGCATGTTGAAAACCACCGTTACCGCCGTCGTGATCGCCATCTTTCTGTTTTTCACCAGCGCCTATATCGCCTTGCGGATGGGCGCCCTGCCCTGGCCGATCATCTTCTCGATCATTACTGCCGCCGGACTGCTGAAACTGACCGGCCGCCTTTCGCCCCATGATGTTAACACCGCCCAGGCCGGAGGCTCGATCGGCGGTCTGATGGCCGCTGCCGTGGTCTTCACACTGCCGGGATTGATACTGTCCGAACCGGATGCGGTATCGCTGGTGTGGCTGGCCCTGATCGCGGTCAGCGCCGCCCTGCTGGGGATCGGACTGTCGCTGCCGCTGCGCGATGAATATGTCCTGCGCCGGAACCTGGCCTTTCCCGCGGGCCGGGCCGGTGGCGAAATCATCCGGGCCGGTTTCGATGGCGACCGCCGCTTACGTTATGTGATCATCTTCGGTGTCGGCGCTGCCCTGTTCACCCTGGTCCGTGATGCCCTAGGCTGGGAATTCATTAGCCTGGGCACGGCTGCCGATCAGCCGCTGCTGCTGCTGATCATGCCGATGGTGGTGGCCACCGGACTAATTCTCGGTCCCGCCAATTCCCTCTCCTGGGGCGCCGGCGGATTGCTGTCGCTATTGGGTCTGCTGCTGCTGCCGCTGATTTTCCCGGGATTGGCCGGCGGTCCCCAGCCCCTGTTGCAGAACCTGGGGATGGGACTGGTGATCGGTTCCGGGGTCGGCTACATGCTGTTGCACAGCCGCCTGAAATTCAGCCTGTCCGCCGCCTGGACCCGCCAACAGCCCTGGACCTGGGTCTTGGCCCTGATCAACCTGGTCGTTCTGACACTGGCCGGCGTACCGTTCTGGGCGGCGCTGCTGTGCCTGGGCCTGACCTTCGTGACGGTCAATTTGGCCAGCCGCATGACCGGTATCACCAATATCGATCCACTGGAACAGTTCGGTCTGCTGGCAACCCTGCTGATCGTCTTCATCTACGGCATTTTCCAATTGGACATCCCCCCGGCGGCGCGCTACCTGCTGACCTTCTCGATCGCCATGGCGGCGGCCATCGCCGGCGATATCGGTCACGATTACCGTTCGGCCGAAGTAGTCGGCACCGACTACCGCCGGATCGTCAAGGTCGACCTGATCGCCGCAGTCGCGGTGGCGGCCGTTCTGCCGCTGCTGCTGATTATCCTGCAGGGACCGGAAATCGCCGGGCAACTATTCACCGTACGCTTCCCGGCGCCCCAGGCCCAGATTGTGATGAACAATCTCCGGGGATTGGCTAACCCGCAAATTTTTCTGCTCGGTGTCGGACTGGCGATTGCCATCGAAGGTTTGCGCTTTAAAAACCGGCTATCCGACCTCCACCTGATGCCCCTGGGAATCGGCCTGTTCCTGGGAATCAACCTGGCCCTGCTGATGGCCCTGGGGGGACTGCTGGCACTGCGGATCAATCGCCACGGCGCGGCCGCCACCCTGACCGGCATCGTCATCGCCGCCGCCATCCTGGGCGGGGAAGGCACGGTGGGCTTTCTACAGGCCGTGACCACTGTATTCTTCCCCGGTTATCAGACCATGATTCTGGGCGGATTGGGACTGATCCTGATCAGCGTTTTGACGCGCAGCCTGCAAGTGCATTTTCAGGTCCGGGAAGGCTAATTACCACGCGGATTTTTTTTATGTACGGAATCAATATGCGTTCAATATTTTTTAACCGGCTCTGGGCGACAGAGATTTTAATGTCATGGTGAGCTTGTCGAACCATGATTTGGAAATGCAATGCTTTTCGTCCCCTAATGTATCCTTCCGGCTCAAGTTCAGATCGAGAACTAATAATATGTCGCTGAGAATAGTCCTCCTGTTGGTCATTATTAATATTTCGCTTACGGCCCAGTCCAAATATCCGGCCGATTCGCTGCTGACCTCCGACTCGCTGAACCTGGCACAGAAAGCCGGCGTCCTGCCGATCGCCGCCTGGCAGCGGCTGTCCTACAACCTGCCGGGATTGGGCTGCCAGTTTTACCCCAGTTGCAGTAATTACGGCGCCCAGGCGATCCACCAACACGGCCTGCTGGCCGGGGCGGTCGTAACGGCGGACCGGATCGTCCGTTGCAATCCGGCGGCCTGGGATCAGCACCTGCATTCCGGCGGCCGGTTTCACGAACCGGACGGCCGCCTGGTGGACCCGGTCGTGCCTGCACCTGCCGACAGTAACACCGCGGTAAAATCGCCCCTTCTGGCGGCAACCCTGTCGACGTTTCTACCCGGCAGCGGTCGAGCCTATGCCGGCCGCCCCTGGGATGGTTTTTTCGGCTTCCTGACGGTGGCCGCCACCGCCAGTGTCGCTCATTCGGCCCTGCACCTTGACCGGCCGATCGAAGCAGGAATTTTCCTGTCGCTGGCCGCCGTATTCTACGCCGGCGAAATCTACGGCGCCTGGCGGGCGGCCCGCTATTTTCGGCCCCGGTTACAAATTCCATCTGTCGAAGTGCTCGAATCAATTGATGTAAATGGTAAGTACTGAGTCAAACTTGACCGCAAAATCGCCAATCCAACCATTTATTGACCGCCAGGGCTTCCTGCTGCTGGACGGCGGTCTTGCCACTGAACTTGAGAACCATGGTTATAATCTGGACACGCCGTTGTGGTCCGCTGAGTTGCTGCAATCAAAGCCGGAGGCGATCAAGGCCGTGCATCTATCCTATCTGGAAGCCGGTGCCGATTGTATAACTGCCGCCAGCTATCAGGCCAGCCTGCCCGGTTTCCGACAGATGGGAGTAGACCAGCGGCAAGCGGAAATGCTGCTGAAAAAATCGGTCGATCTGGCCCTGAAAGCGCGCTCTGACTATTTGGACAGCCTGCCAAAGAATGCTAATCCGTCGCCACTGGTTGCCGCCAGTGTGGGACCTTACAGCGCCTACCTGGCCAACGGCACCGAATATACCGGCGATTATGGTCTTGCCCGATCGGAACTGCGTGCCTTTCACGAGCGGCGCTTTCAGCTGCTGGCGGAATCCGGTGCCGATCTGATGGCCTGTGAAACGATCCCCAGTCTTGAAGAAGCGACCGTACTATTGGAATTACTGGAGGAACTACCCGACGCTCAAGCCTGGTTCAGTTTCTCCTGCCGCGACGGGCACACGATTGGCGACGGAACGCCGATCCGGGAATGCGCCCGGCTGTTGAAAGACAGCCGTCAAGTGCTGGCTGTTGGCGTGAATTGCACCGCACCCCAACATATCTCAGACCTGATTGACGAACTGACCCGGATCGCGCCGGAAAAACAACTGGTGGTATATCCCAATTCGGGGGAAGATTACGACAGCGAAAAACGCCGCTGGAGCGGCCGCTCGGACCCCCGGGATTTCGGGGCAATGGCAGTCCGCTGGTATCATCAGGGCGCACGCCTGCTGGGCGGCTGCTGCCGGACGGGACCGGCGCATATCAAAGCACTACGGTCGGCCCTGCGGAAAACAATAAATCGGGATTGAAAATTGAATCATAAACAGAATTTTTTGACATTGATATTGACACTGGCGGCGCTGGGCTGCAGCGCGACCCGGCCGAATCCGGTTAAACAGATATTCCATGACTACCGCGGCGTAAACACACCGGGAGCGGCGGTGATGGTGATCCGCGACGGCCGGGTGCTATTGAAGCAGGTTTACGGTCTGGCCGATCTGGAACGGCAAATCCCGGTAACCAGTGCCACTAATTTCCGCCTGGCGTCGGTTTCGAAACAGTTCACCGCCATGAGCATAATGATTCTGATCGAGCGGGGAAAACTGGACTACAACACTACCTTGAATGAAATTTTTCCCGACTTCCCCGACTACGGCCGGCGGATCACAATTCAGCATCTGCTGCAACACACTTCCGGTTTGATCGACTACGAGGACCTGATGGCGGACACCGCTACCGTTCAGGTGCACGACCGGGATGTTCTGAACATGATGATGAGTGTGGACAGCACCTATTTCGCACCCGGATCGAAATTCAGCTACAGCAATTCCGGTTACGCCGTGCTGGCGCTGACGGTGGAAAAACTGTCCGGCCGGCCCTACGCCCAATTCCTGCGGGAAGAAATTTTCCTGCCACTGGGAATGAACAATACGGTAGCTTATGAAAAGGATATTTCGACCGTACCCAACCGGGCTTTTGGTTATACGGTCACTGCTGATTCGGTGCGATTCTCCGACCAGAGTAGCACCAGCGCCGTTTTGGGGGACGGCGGTATTTATACTTCCATCGATGACTTATTCCACTGGGATCAGGTCCTGTACGGTGACCGGCTGGTTTCCATCAAAAACCTGGAACGCGCTTTCACCCCGGGTCTGAACGATTACGGTTTCGGCTGGCGGATCGATCAGTATAAAAATCATCGCCGGGTGCATCACACCGGCAGCACCTGCGGTTTCCGCAATGTGATCCAGCGCTTCCCCGATGAAAATTTCACCGTGATCATCCTGACCAACCGCCGCGATCCCGAGGTGGAACCGTTGGCCGAGGCGCTGGCGGATTACTACCTGATCAGGGCTGAAACTGACCCCGATTGATTGGCGGGAGTCGCGCCGGCTAACCATGAACGGATTCATAATCAATCTGCTGCTTTTCATCATGACACAATCGCTCTTCGCACAAACCACCTGGCAGGTCTATTTCCTGGCCGGCCAGTCCAACATGGACGGACTGGGGACGGTCAGCGACCTGCCGGCCGAATTGACCAGTCCTGACTCCACCGTAATGATTTTTCACGGCAACAGCGCTCCCGACGGTGGCGACCTCGGCGGCCTGGGTAAATGGTCGCCACTGCGTCCGGGCCATGGCTGGGGTTTCTGGTTCGATGGCGCCGTAAACCATTATTCAGATCTGTTCGGCCTCGAGCTCTCCTTCGCCCGGCGGCTGCGCGAGTTGCAGCCCGCGGTGCCGATCGCCCTGGTCAAATACTCCCGGGCGGGCACCTCCATCGATACGGCGGCAGCGGATGTCTTCGGCTGCTGGACGCCCGATTTTGACGGCACAAACCAATTCGATCATTTCTTGACGACGGTCCGCAACGCCCTGGCGGTGGAAGATATCGATGGCGACGGCCGCCCGGACCGGTTGGTCCCGGCGGGACTAATCTGGATGCAGGGTGAGAGTGATGCGCTTTACTCGGCGGCGATCGCCGAACGCTATCAGCACAACCTGGCGCGCTTGGTACAGGCCGTCCGGGATGAACTGGGGAACCCCGATTTACCGGTGGCGATCGGCCGGATTTCCGATTCAGGCCAGGATGGTGACGGTAAATTCTGGGATCATGCCGGAATTGTCCGCGCCGCTCAGGCCGGTTTCGTGGCGCAGGACCACCGCGCCGCTTTGATCACCGATACCGACAGCTATGGCTATGTCGCCGATGGCGCTCACTACGACAGCCCCAGCCTGATCGCCCTGGGACAAGCCTTCGCTGAAGCTATTCAGCGATTGAATTCCGGGAAACGATGATTTGAAATCGTCCGCAGGCTGCGTATTTTCCCCGCGCTTTTTAAGACCAAAAAAAAACAATTGCCACCGTAGCTCAGCTGGTAGAGCAGCGCATTCGTAATGCGCGGGTCGGGGGTTCGAATCCCTTCGGTGGCTCTTTATATTTTTATTGTAGTAGGGACAAGACATGTCTTGTCCCTACAGAAAAAAATTACTATCAGTCCTCGACCCGCTCGATGCGGATGAAGGGTTTTTTCTTTTTCGGTGATGGCGTCGGTTCTTCTGGTGCCCGCGGTCCGGTTCTTTTTTGCGGCGCCTGCTGCTGGAAATAACTCCAGACGAAAATCAGTCCGATCGCGATAAATATTAACCAGAACCACATTCAATTAATCTCGAATTACTCAACACCCAGCAATTCGACTTCGAAAACCAGGGTGGAATTGGGCGGGATCACACCCCCGGCACCCCGTTCGCCATAAGCCAGATGCGGCGGGATCGTCAACTTGCGTTTGCCGCCGATTTTCATGCCGGCCACGCCTTCGTCCCAACCACGGATGACCTGTCCGCTGCCCAGGGTGAATCTGAACGGCTCACGGCCTGGGTTTAACGATGAATCGAACACTTTACCATCTTCGAACATACCGGTATAATTGACCGTCACAACTTTGCCGGATTCGGCTGCCGGACCGTCTTCGTCGCCGATTTTCTCATCGACATAAATCAATCCACTACTCGATTTCACTTCCAGTTCCTTTCCGCAGCCGATCAGAGTCATCAGCAATGCCATTGCCAAAACAGCGATCAATTGCCGGTTTCTGCTGTTTAACACTATATCATCTCCTTAATTTCAAGGGGCAAGTTTACAATTTCCGCCACTGCCTTGCACACGAATTAACGATTTTATCCAGTGAGCACCGCGATTAGCCGCAAATCTTCCAACCGATTGCATTTGGCTTGTAATCCGAAATAAATTGATTGGTTATGTCAGACGATCCCACATTATTTGAGTCACACCTGCCGCCCCTGGCGGACCGGGTCCGGCCACGGGCACTGGCCGAATATATCGGCCAGGAGCACCTGGTGGGCGACAAGAAAATCCTGCAGCATATGGTTTTTCAGCAGCGACCGTTTTCCCTGATCCTGTGGGGTCCGCCCGGCACCGGCAAGACCACCCTGGCCCGGATCATCGCCAATAGCACCGATTCGGCGTTTCACGAACTGTCCGCCGTTTCCAGCGGCGTCAAGGATTTGCGGGACGTGATCCAGCGCGGTAAAAGCAACCGGGCCCTGGGCCGCAGCACGATCCTGTTTATCGACGAAATCCACCGCTTCAGCAAATCCCAGCAGGACGCCCTGCTGCACGCTGTTGAAGAAGGCGTGGTGATCATCATCGGCGCCACCACCGAAAATCCCTCATTCGAGGTGATCGGTCCCCTGCTTTCGCGCTGCCGGGTCCTGCGTCTCAACGCTCTCTCCACCGAGGCACTGGCGGCGATTTTGGAACGGGCCTTCCGTTCCGATGTCATTCTCAGCCGGGTTCCGGTGCAGTTGCCGGCGGAGGTGCGCGAGCGGTTGATCCAGTCGGCCGGCGGCGACGCCCGCAAAATGCTCAATGCCCTGGAAGTGGCCCTGGATCTGATCGGTGGTCAGGGAACGATTACGACGGAAATCCTGAACGAGGCGCTGCAGTCCCGGGCCCAACTTTACGACAAGGCCGGCGATTACCATTACGATACGATCAGTGCCTTCATCAAGAGCATCCGCGGCAGCGATCCCGATGCGGCGGTCTACTGGCTGGCAGTGATGCTGGAAGGCGGCGAGCAGCCGGAATTCATCGCCCGGCGCCTGATCGTGCTGGCATCCGAGGATATCGGCAATGCCGATCCTTACGGCCTGACCCTGGCCCAGTCCGGTTTTAATGCCGTTCATATGATCGGCATGCCCGAGGCGGCGATCATCCTGGCCCAGGTCACTACCTATCTGGCCGGGGCGCCCAAATCCAATGCCTCCTACCAGGCCATCCTGGCGGCCCGCCAGGCTGTGAGCGCCGGCGGTGGAACTCCGTCGGTTCCCCTGCATTTACGGAATGCACCTACCAAACTCATGCAGGAACAAGGTCATGCCAAAGATTATCAGTATCCTCACGACCACCCGGGTCATTTCGTGCGGGAAACCTACCTGCCCGAGGATGTGAAAACCGTCTTCTATCACCCCGGCGACCAGGGCCGCGAGGATTTCATCCGGCGGCGGCTGCGGGAACTCTGGCCGGAGCGCTATGAAAAATAAGCGGGGGCAGTATCTCGGACCGTTGGCAAGCATCCTGCTGCTGGTCGCATTGGTCGGCGGCGACGACGACCGGCTGCACCTGAAACGGGCCGACGTGCTGGAAAATATCACCGTGCGCGGGCAGGCCATCCAGATTCTGCGCGGCGCGGTTGTGATCACCAAGGGCGATGTCACCCTGACCTGCGACCGGGCCCGCTACAATGAAAAAACCGGCCAGGGGACCCTGGTCGGCAGCGTTAAAATTATTCAGAATGAGCTGACCCTGGTCTGCGATTCGCTGCATCACGATTCCCCAAACGATCTGCTGAAAGGCTTCGGCAATACCCATGTCTGGGATCCCGACTACGATCTGGTGGCCGACACCCTGTATTATTTCACCAAGCTGGACAGCGGCAGCGCCCATGGCCGGGTGCGGCTGGTCCAGGAATCGCAGGTGATCGACGCTGATATTCTGACCTACCACAAGGCGCCGGAAGCGGACGCCGCCTCCTACACCGCAACGGGGAACGTGGTCATCACCGAGGGCCAGCGCGTGGCCACCTGCGGCCGGGCCGTTTACGCCCATGACCGGGAAATGACACTGCTGCAGGTGAATCCGGTGGTGAAAAACGACGGTCAGCGGCTCAGCGGTCAGATGATCGAATTGCAGTACCGCGATGAAGTTCTGCGCACCATGTATATCCCCGCCGACGCTCACGTTACCAAGCGTACCACCGGCTTCCGGGAGCGTTCGCCGGCCGGCGCCGACAGCACCGTGATCGTCCGCGATTCGGTGGCCTTCATCGATGACATGACCGGCAAGGTGCTGAAAGGTTTCTTCAGCGACGGCCGGCTTGATACGCTGCGCCTGGAAGGGATGGCGACCACCCTGTACCATATCTTCGAAGATTCGGTCTACCAGGGCAACAATGATGCTTCCGGTGACACGATGCTGATGCTGTTCGGGGCCGATCAACTGGAACAGATTTTTCTCAGCGGCGGCGCCCGCGGCAAGTTCAGTCCCGATTCCACCAACGACGGCATCGACCAGCCGATCGTCTATCAGTCCGATTGGCTGGATTACGACCTGGCCGGTGAACTGACCGATCTGCGCGGCAGTGCCGTTATCGATTATGGCGACACCAAACTGTCGGCCGGTTTCATCAATGTTGCTTGGCGCAATAATCTGCTGCGGGCGCTGCCGACCGTACCCGGCGATTCGCTGATTGCGGCCGTCATTCCGACGATTGCCGAACGCGGCAAGGAACCGCTGCGGGGCGAGTCCCTGGCCTACAACCTCAAGACCCGGCATGGCCGGGTGATCACCGGGCGGACCAAATCCGCCGACGGTTTTTACGCCGGTGAAGAAATCCGCAACACCGACACCAAAACAATTTATATCGCCCACAGTAGTTACACCACCTGCGATCTGGAAGTGCCGCATTTTCATTTCGGCGGCCGTCGGATGAAGATGATCAACAACGACAAAGTCATTTCCCGGCCGATCGTACTGTATATCGCCGGAATCCCGGTATTCGCCCTGCCCCTGGGAATCTTTCCTGATCAGGGTGGCGCCCGCCATTCGGGCTGGATCATGCCCGGCTACGGCGAAAACCGCCACCGCGGCCAGTATCTGGACGGCATGGGTTACTACTGGGCGCCCAATGATTGCTGGGACTCGAAATTCTTGCTGGACTTCGCCGACAAACAGGGCATCACTGTGCGGCTCGGTAACCGCTATAATGTGCGTTACCGGTTCAGCGGCGGACTTAATCTGGAATTCAAAAAAACCCTGGGCAGCAGCAACGATGTGACGCAGCTGTTTCAGCCCGGATCCAGTACCGACTACTATGTAAAATGGACCCACGGTCAAACCATGCGGAAGCAGCAGTCGCTGAATGTCAATGCCACCTATCAGAGCAATGTCGATTATAATCTCAAGAACGGCATCGACCTGGAGCGACGCCTTCAGCAGCAGTCCCGTTCCAACCTCTCCTATTCCAAAAGCTGGAAGGGCACCAAAAATTCCATGGGCTTGAATCTCAACTCCACCCGCGATCTGATGGCCGAAAAGAAAATCGATTCAACCAGTATTTTCTACCAGGCGCCCACCAAGGCCGGAACGGAATTAAATATAACCACCAATACGCTGCCCAGTATTTCATTCCGCCACGGGCAGGATTATTTCTTTAAGTCCAGTGGGACTGCTAAACGCTGGTATCATAACGTCACCTGGAATTATAATGCCAGCTTCAATAACAGTCTGAAGACCTATTATCTTTCCGAAGACCATCCCGATTCGACCGATCAGTTCGTCTGGAATCCCACGGTGCAGTCCGAATCCGATTATGTACTGTCACACGGCAGCAGCATATCCAGCCCGCAGAAAATTTTAAAATATATCACTTTTAACCCCAGCCTGAGCCTGCAATCCAAATGGGTCGACCGCAGCTATGCCATCGCCGGCCTCGATTCGGCCGCCAATAAAATTATTAAAGAAGAAATAACCGGATTCGCCGCCCGGACGACCGGTTCCTTCAGCGTCAATCTGAACACCCAGATCTACGGCCTGTTTCCGGTGCGTGTCGGCGCGTTGCAGGCCTTGCGACACACGATATCGCCGACGCTCGGGTTTTCCTATAATCCGGATTTTTCCCGGCCCGTCCTGGGACATGATTTCGGCTATTTCGCTACGATCCGCGATACTACCGGCAGACTGCTCTACCTGGATCGTTTTGCCGGAACCCGGGCCGGCAATACGTCAAGTTCCGAGGCCAAGCGGATGACCTTCTCGGTCAATAATGCCTTCCAGGCCAAACTGCAGAAGGGCGAGGAAGAAATCAAGCTGAACCTGTTTACCTATAATTTTTCTTCCGGTTACAACTTCGTCGCCGATGAATTCAAATGGGACATCTTAAGTTCGTCGCTCAGTTCCAAGCTGGGCAAAAAATTGAACCTGGACCTGCGGTTGAAACACGATTTCTATGAGTTCGATGAGGTCGCCCAGCAACGGATCAACAAAATCCGGGTCAATGACCGGGGTTTTCCCACGCCACGTCTGACGTATGTCTCCATGTCCCAGAGTTTCAATTTTTCCGGCAAGCGCCTGAAAGCGATCGCCACCGTGGCCGATACTCTGGCAGATACTACGGCATTTGATGATGAATTCACGGATATCGGCCGCGAGAACATCCGCGACCGCAAACCGCGGGCAATCGAGGGCGACAAGCTCTGGTCGACCGGTCTGTCATTCTCCTACAGTTTGACTAATCCGCAGATGCTCAACGAACAGGAGCGCTTCCAGATGAACGCCCGCGTTACCCTACAGGTGACTAAAAACTGGCGAATCGAACAGACCAGCTATTTCAACCTGATAACCAGACAGCTGCTGAGCCAGAATTTTTCGATCCACCGTGACCTGCATTGCTGGGAAATGTCGCTGCAGTGGACGCCCACGGGCTACGGCCGCGGTTTTTACCTGAGTATTCATCCGAAATCGCCCCAGCTTAAGGATCTGGAAGTAAAACATAAGGGCGGTATCCAAAGCCGATTGTCTGGTTATTAGGTCTTGCGGCCCTAAATTCGGACTGGTTTAAAGCAAGCTTATCTGCAAATTAATCGGTAACTATAGGAGCAACCATGTACTGTCCGCTGTGTCATTCCGAGTATCAACCGGAAATCAAAGTCTGCGCCGATTGTAATGTCACCCTGGTGGCAGCACTGCCGGTCGATCAGCCGCTGGAAGAAATCGATTGGGTGGAAGCGGGAATCCTGCCCGGAAAAACCTATGCCGAAATGGTGGCCGAGATACTCGACCAGGAAGGAATCGCCCACTTCATCAAGTCCGATGCCCTAACCTCGACCTTCAACATTTCCGGCCTGGGTTCCACCGGCGGTGAAGTTATCCTGTATGTTCCGGAAGACAAGCTGGACACCGCGCGCCAGATCATCGACGACCTGATCGACTGACACGCCGATGAGTATCGATTCCCTGCGCTCGATCAAGGGCACCCACGATATTTTACCGGATCAGTCCGGACGCTGGCAGGAACTGGAATTGCACTTGCACGGTTTCATGGACCGCTACGGTTACCGTGAAATCCGTACGCCGGTATTCGAGAAGACCGAGCTGTTCGCCCGCGGCGTCGGCGCCGAGACCGACATCGTTTCCAAGGAAATGTACACCTTCCGGGACATGAGCGATGCCAGCATCACCCTCAAGCCGGAACTGACGGCGCCGGTGATCCGGGCCTACCTGCAGCATAACCTGGGCAAGCAGTCCCCGCTGACAAAACTGTACTATATCGGCAGCGCCTTCCGGCAGGAACGGCCTCAGGCCGGGCGTTACCGCCAGTTCCATCAGTACGGGGTCGAAGCACTGGGTTCGGCCTACCCCGAAATCGACGCCGAAATCATCGCCCTGGCCTATAATTCGATGAAGGAATTCGGCCTGGACCAACTCACGATCAAGCTTAACAGCATCGGCTCCGGTGATTGTCGCAGCAGCTACCGCCAGGCCCTGCAGGATTACCTGCGGCCGTATCTGAACGATTTATCCGAGACCAGTCGGAGGCGATTCGACAGCAATCCCCTGCGGATTCTCGACACCAAGCTGCCGCACGAGCAGGCCATCATGGCCGACGCTCCCGCCATCACCGCATACCTGACCGCCGACGACAGCGCTCATTACGACGAAGTTAAAAGTCTGCTGAACAGTCTTAAAATTCCTTTTGACGAAGAACCGACTCTGGTCCGCGGACTGGATTATTACACGCGCACGACTTTTGAAATCACCTCGCCGGTTTTAGGCGCCCAGAGTTCGGTCTGCGGCGGTGGCCGGTACGACGGTCTGGTGGAAACGCTGGGCGGTCCGCCGACGCCGGGAATCGGCTTCGCCGCCGGTATCGAGCGGGTGCTGCTGGCCCGGGAAGCGGCCGGCGTGGAATCAGAACCGCCTGGTTGTGAAGTCTATCTGGTGGCCGCCGATGACGCAGGCCGGGTAAAAGCATTCGAATTGCTGCAACAGTTGCGGGATCACGGCGTCAGTTGCGACACGGATTTTTTGCGCCGCAGCCTCAAGGCCCAGTTGCGGGAGGCCAACCGGCTGAACGCCGGTCACGCCCTGATTATCGGCGGTGCCGAGCTGGCCAATGACACGGTCCAGTTCAAAGACCTGTCCGGCGGCGCGCAGGAGACACTTCCGGTTTACACCGCCATCAATCGCCTGGTCGGTTTGACCGATCAATAAAGCAGCGGCCGCCGTGACGGCCGTCTAACCATTAATTGAGAATTTTAGCGTCAGTAAAATTTTCTTGTCTTTCAAAATGCGACCTGTAAATTCCGCCCCAATATGAGTGAAAAACCAATCCTGATTGTCGAGTCGCCTTCGAAGGCGCGTACGATTGCCCGTTATCTGGGTGACGAATATGAAGTGCTGGCCTGTGTCGGTCATATCAAGGATTTGCCCCCAAAAGAGCTTGGTATCGATATCGCTGCCGATTTTAAACCGACCCTGCAGGTGCTGCCGGACCGCCGCGATTTTCTGAAAAAACTGAAAGCCGCCGCCAAGACTGCACCGGAGGTTATCCTGGCCACCGACCCGGACCGCGAAGGCGAGGCCATCGCCGACCATCTGGCTGCCGAGATACCGAACGCCCGTCTGTCACGCGTGCAATTCACCGAAATTACCCGGTCCGGTATTACCGAAGGCCTAAGCCAGCGCCAACCGATTGACGAACAGTTGGTGGACGCCCAGATGACGCGCCGGATCATCGACCGGCTGGTGGGCTACAAAATTTCACCGGTCTTGTGGAACACGCTCCAGAAAAACATGAAGTTCGTCAAGACTGCCCTGTCGGCGGGACGGGTGCAGTCGGCGGCGATCAAGATGATCGTGGACCGCGAGCGGCAGCGCGTTGCCTTCAAAAAGGCCGTCTATTTTACACTCAAGGCCGACCTGGCCACCGCCGAACCACAGCAGTTTGCGACACAGTTGTACGAGTTGGACGGCCAGCGTCTGGCCACCGGCAAGGATTTTGACGAACAGACCGGTCAGTTGACCAAAAAGAATTTGATGTTGCTGAACCGTTCCCAGACCGAGACACTGGCCCGGGAACTGGAACCCGGCCCCTGGGTGGTGAGCCACATCGACGAGAAACCTTTGTCTTCCCGGCCTTCGCCGCCCTTCATCACCAGCACTCTGCAGCAGGAGGCGGCCCGCAAACTGCGGTTTTCCGCCCGCAAGACCATGCGTACCGCCCAGTCATTGTACGAGGCTGGTTATATCACCTACATGCGGACCGATTCGACGCATCTGTCCGGCGAGGCTTTCGATGCCGCCCGGCGCGAAATCGCCGAGCGCTATGGGCCGGAATATCTACCGGAAAAACCGGTCCAGTACACCAGCAAGGTCAAAAATGCCCAGGAGGCGCACGAAGCCATTCGGCCCGCCGGCTCCAGTTTCAGACCGCTGGAAGAAGTGGCCGCCAACCTGGATAAGGATGCAGCCCGGCTTTATGATCTGATTCGCAAGCGCACCCTGGCCAGCCAGATGAAACCGGCCCGCCTGAAGCAGACAACGGTCACGGTAGTTAATCAGAAGGCAGCTTTCCGGGCTGTTGGTAAGGTAATTCTCTTCCCTGGTTTCATGCGGGCTTACGTGGAAAGCAGCGACGATCCCGAAGCCGGACTGGCCGACAAGGAAACAGTCTTGCCGGCGCTGAGTGTCAATCAGCGCCTGACCTGCGAAAAACTGGTTGTGGACGAACGTCAGACCAAGCCGCCGGCCCGCTTCACCGAGGCCTCGCTGGTCAAGGAAATGGAAGCCCGCGGCATCGGCCGGCCTTCGACCTATGCCAATATTCTTGGGCGGATTATCCAAAAGGATTATGTCGAAAACAACAAGGGTACACTGATCCCCACTTTTCTGGCGGTCACGGTAGTGCAATTGCTGGAAAATCATTTCGAATCGCTGGTGAATGCCGAATTCACCGCCGCGATGGAGGATCAGCTCGACGCCATCGCCCGCGGCGAAGCCCAGGCCCTGCCATTCATGGAAGCATTCTATTACGGCAACGACCGGATGATCGGCCTGGAAAAAATGCTCGAGGACAAGGTCGATATTCGCAAGGCCTGCACGATTCCACTGGGATCGGATGAAGGCCTGCTGGTGGAAGCCCGGATCGGCAATTACGGTCCCTATATTCAGAAAGGCGATCAACGCAAGACGGTGCCGGCGTCCCTGGCACCCGGCGATCTGACCCTGGAAACCGCACTGGCGATCCTGAATCAGGATGCCGATCAACCGGCAATCCTGGGCGTCGATCCCGATTCCGGCGAACAGATATATATCAAGGAAGGCCCTTACGGCGCCTACGTCCAGAAGGGTGATTCGAAGATCCGCAAGGGAATCCCCAAGGGCACCGATCCCGGCGAACTGGACCTGGAACTGGCGTTGCGCCTGTTGAACCTGCCGCGCAGTCTGGGCGCTCACCCCGAGACCGGCGAGGAAATCCTGGCTGATTACGGACGCTACGGACCATACCTGAAAACCGGCCGGACCAACCTCAAACTGACTGCGCCGGACACGCCGCTGAATATCAGCCTGGAAAAAGCCATCACGCTGCTGTCGCAATCCCGCAAGGCGAGTTCGGAACTGCGGCAACTGGGTACCCATCCGGTTTCCGGCGCGGCGATCGTATTGAAGGAAGGCCGCTACGGTCCGTTTGTAACCGACGGCACTGTCAACGCCGCCCTGCCGAAAAATATCAATCACGAGGATTTAACCTGGGAACAAGCACTGGATTTAATCAATAAAAAGCAGGCAGCGGGGCCAACCAAAAAACGAAGACGTAAGAAATGAAGCGACTGATCATAATTATATTCATCAGTGCCGGCCTGACGCTGGCTGCCACCGAGGCGCAGGAAGCGCTGATCACCGAGCTGGAGCAGAGCCTGATCGCCCCCTGCTGCTGGAGCGGCACGGTCTACGACCACGGCCACAGCCAACTGGAACGGGAAATCCGCCAGATGGTGGAGGACGGCCGGACTAAAAAAGAAATTATGGACCACTATGTGAAACAATATGGCGAACGCATCCTGGCATCGCCGGTCGCCAGCGGCTTCAATCTAATGGCCTGGATCACCCCGATCCTGATCGCCCTGATCGGTATCGCATTATTCGCCAATTACCTGCGGACCCCCCGGCAGGCGTTGCCGGTTCGGACCCGGCCCAAATCGGACGTCAAGGTTCCCCACGATGACCAGATCGAGCGCGAACTGAAGGCGCTGGACTGAATTCAATCACACCTAAATCATAATTTATCATGGCCAAAGACCAACGTTTAGAAAAAATTGTATCCCTGGCCAAGCGGCGGGGATTTATCTTTCAATCCAGTGAAATCTACGGCGGCTTCGGTGCCGTTTACGATTATGGCCCCCTGGGCGTGTCGCTGAAAAACGCCATTTCCCGGCGCTGGTGGCGGGCCATGACCCAGATCCATGAAAATATTGTCGGGTTGGACAGCGGTATCCTGATGCATCCACGCATCTGGGAAGCTTCCGGCCACGTTTCCAATTTTAACGATCCCCTGGTGGACTGCAAACAGTGCAAGGCCCGTTACCGCGCCGACGAATTCGCCGCCGATTACGCCGCCCTGGACTGGACCACCATCAAATGTCCCACCTGCGGTACCACCGGCAAGCTGACTGAGCCGCGCCAGTTCAACCTGATGTTCAAGACCACCGTTGGTCCGGTGGAGGAATCAGGCTCGGAAGCCTACCTGCGGCCGGAAACCGCCCAGGGTATCTATGTCAATTACCTGCTGACCCAGGGCGCCATGCGCCTGAAAGTACCCTTCGGTATCGCCCAGATCGGCAAAGCCTTCCGCAATGAAATCGTGGCCCGTAATTTCATTTTCCGCACCCGCGAATTCGAGCAGATGGAGATGCAGTATTTCGTCAAACCAGGCACCGATGACGAGGAGCTGCAGCGCTGGAAAAACGAACGGTTAAAGTTTTACACCGAAGAGCTGGGAATTGACCCAGCGAAAATCCGCTTCCACCAGCATGGTGAAAATGAGCTGGCCCACTACGCCAAGGAAGCCTGGGATATCGAATTCGATTTCCCCTTCGGCTGGTCCGAGATCGAAGGCATCCACAATCGCACCGATTTTGACCTGAAGCGCCATCAGGAATTCTCGGGGAAAAGCATGCAGATGTTCGATGACGACACCAAGGAAAAATACTTCCCGTATATCATCGAAACCTCCGCAGGGTTGAACCGGATGCTGCTGGCGGTCCTGTCCGACGCCTACTGGGAGGACGAGGAAAATGACCGGGTAGTGCTGCGTTTCCATCCCGGGATCGCCCCGGTTACGGCGGTGGTCTGTCCGTTGGTCAAAAAGGATGGCCTGCCGGAAGTGGCCCGGAAAATCGTTGACGATCTGAAACAGCACTGGAAGGTGATTTTCGATCAGCAGGGATCGATCGGCAAACGCTATTATCGCCAGGACGAAGCCGGTACGCCCTTCGGAATTACCGTCGATCATCAGACCCTGGAAGACGACACCATCACCATCCGCGAACGGGATTCCCAGGCGCAGGAGCGCGTGCCGATGGCCGGTATCGTAGCCGCCATCCGGGACCGGATCGACAATTACACAAAATAAAAGTGTTACCAAATCGGAAATCGATTCGGTTGTCAGGGTATGATTATTCCCGGCAGGGTATGTATTTCATCACAATTTGCAGCTATCATAAGCAACCAATTTTCGGATCTGTTCACAAAAACAGAATGAATTTGAATGATTTTGGAACAATAATTAATTATGAATGGGCCCGAACCGCTGATTTACGTTACAATATTGATATCGATAATTATGTAATAATGCCGAATCATCTCCATGGGATAATCACTGTTGTCAGTGACAACTGTATGGGCACGGTGCGCCGTGCCCATACATCTGAAGTTTTTGGAAAACCTGTTCCTGATTCTATTCCTACAATAATAAGATCATTCAAATCTGCAGTGACCAGATCGACACATGAAAGCGGGTATTTAATCAATTCACGAATATGGCACCGTAATTACTACGAACATGTCATCCGCAGTGAAGCTGCACTGGAACATATTCGTGAGTATATAAATACTAATCCTGGGAACTGGAGCCGTGACAGCGAAAATCCGGATCAATCAGGATTAGATGAATTTGAAAAATGGTTGAATCATTACAAAATTCCTGACCCAACTGCTAAACAAAATAGAATATTGGACTAAATTATGAACCAGCACCTCTCGCTCCGTTCCGGCAACCCGGCCCTGCGGGCGGAAACCTTCATCCGCGCCGGCCGCGTCGCCGCCGACCAGGCGATGACGATCATGGGCACGGTCAACAAAACGGCCCTGTCATTGCTACTGCTGATGTCCACCGCCATCTTCACCTGGAACCTGCCCACCGGCGATCCCCGGATGGGCGGCTTCATGATGGTTGGCGTCTTCGGCGGACTGATCCTGGCGCTGGTCACCACCTTCAAGAAACACCTGGCGCCCTATACCGTTCCCGCCTACGCCCTGCTGGAGGGTCTGGCCCTGGGCGGCATCTCCAAATATTTTGAACAGCTGTATCCCGGCATCGTCAACCAGGCCGTTTTTCTGACTTTCGGCACCCTGGCCGCCCTGCTGATTGCCTACCGTTCGGGACTGATCAAACCGACCGAGAATTTCAAGCTGGGCATTGCCGCCGCCACCGGTGGTGTCTTTTTCATCTACCTGATCAGCTTTATCATGGGGTTCTTCGGCAAGTCGGTGCCGCTGATTCATAGCAGTTCCAACTTCGGCATTCTGTTCAGCCTGATAGTGGTCGGTATAGCCGCTCTGAACCTGGTCATGGATTTCGATTTCATCGAGGAAGGGGCCGAGCGCGGCGCCCCCAAATACATGGAATGGTATGGCGCGTTCGGGCTGCTGGTGACTCTGATCTGGCTTTACCTGGAAATTTTACGCCTGCTGGCCAAACTCCAGGAACGCCGCTGATCATACCTTTTCCGCTGTTTAAAGGCCATACTGAGCGTGTCGATGTATGGCCTTTTTTAGCTATATTTCCGTCCAACTATTAAGCCAGAGTTTGCGAATAATGCCCAGAACCAACGGAATATTTATACTTTCAACCTTCCTTTTTATCGTCCAATTACCGGCCGCCGATCCCGATCCGGTCTTCGCCGAGCACGGCCTGGTGGTATCAGCCAACCGCCTGGCGTCGGAAATCGGTGTCAAGATACTGGAACAGGGCGGCAACGCCGTGGATGCCGCCGTGGCCACCGGGTTCGCCCTGGCGGTGACCCATTCCCAGGCCGGCAATATCGGTGGCGGCGGTTTCATGGTGGCGCATCTGGCCGACGGCCGCACTTTTACGCTGGATTACCGCGAACAGGCTCCGGCCGCCGCCGGCCGCGACATGTTCCTGGATTCGACCGGGAAAGTGATCGAGAAACTGTCGATATCAACCCACCTGGCTTCCGGCGTACCCGGCAGTGTCGATGGACTCCTGACCGCCTGGGCCGACTACGGCTCCGGCAATATCAGCCGCAAACAACTACTGGCGCCGGCTGTTGCCCTGGCCCGCCGCGGCTACCCGATCTCGCGGCGCTACGCCGATCACCTGAATTCCCAGAAAGACTTCTTTACCGGCGATCCCGGGACCGCCGCCATCTTCATCCGCGCCGACGGTCGTCCCTGGCAGGCCGGCGATCTGCTGGTCCAGCAGGACTTGGCCCGGACCCTGCAACTGATCGTTAAAAACGGCCGCGACGGCTTCTACACCGGACCGGTGGCGGACCTGATCGTAGCCGAGATGCAGCGGGGCGGCGGGTTGATTACTCACGCAGACCTGAAAAATTACCAGTCACACTACCGGGAGCCACTCACCGGGACCTTCCGCGAATATGGCATCCTAACGATGCCACCCACCAGTTCCGGCGGCGTGCTGGTGATCCAGATGCTGAACATGCTGGAAAATTTCGAGATTGATTCCATCGGCTGGAATTCGTCGGCCTACATTCACCTGCTCACCGAGGTCGAGCGGCGGGCCTACGCCGACCGTGCCGAACACCTCGGCGATCCTGATTTCTGGGACATTCCGCTGGATATGCTGATCTCCAAGGACTACGCCCGCCGGCGCAGCGCCTCGATCACCTCCAGTGAGGCCACGCCCTCCGGGGAAGTCGGTGCCGGACAAACCTGGCCCGCGGAAAGTCCCGAGACCACCCATTATTCGGTGATCGACCGCGCAGGTAACGCCGTCAGCGTAACCACCACCCTGAATTTCAGTTTCGGTTCCGGCATCACCGTGGACGGCGCCGGCTTTCTGCTGAACAATGAAATGGATGATTTCTCATCCAAGCCGGGTGTGCCCAACGCCTTCGGCTTGCTGGGCAACGAAGCCAATGCCATCGCCCCTGGTAAACGCATGCTGAGTTCGATGACGCCGACGATCGTTCTGAAAAATGATCAACCATATCTGCTGGTGGGGGCGCCGGGCGGTTCCACTATCATTACCACAGTACTGCAGATTATTCTGAATGTCATAGTGCATAAAATGGACATCCAGGAGGCGGTGGCGGCCCCGCGCATCCACAGTCAGTGGTACCCGGACGTAATTTCCGCTGAAATCCGCAGTCTTTCAACCGACGTCGTTGCCAACCTGGAACTGCTGGGCCACAAGGTCGAGACCCATCGCTGGGGCTATATCGGGCGCGCCAATTGCATTCTGGTCGATTCCACCGGCATCTACGGCGGCGCCGATCCCCGCGGAGAAAATGCTGCGGTGGGCTACTGAACGGGAGCTAAGATTTCATTTGTAAATATTTTAACTTATTGTTAATCTGAGGCGTATCTGTAGAAAGAGATTTATTAAACGGGGATCGTATGCCTGAAAATAATCAGATCTTTAATCTTTTATTCAATCCATTCGAAATCTTACCCCGGAAATTGACGCTGATTACCGGCGGCGCCGTCGTTTTGCTGGCCGGGTGGCTGAATTCCTTCTCCAATACTCATTTCGACGGCCTGCTGGATATCCATAGCGGTCTGCAATCTTCCCTGGGACTCCACCTGGTGGAAGGCTTTATCAATATTCTGATTTTCACCCTGCTGCTATTCGGCCTGGATAAATTGGTAAACAAATCGACGGGAAATTTCGGAATCCTTTTCAGCCAGCAGACCCTGGCGCGCTGGCCCTACCTGATAGTCAGTATTGCTATGTTGAAACTGGCCGCTCCGCTACAGCGCTACGGGCAATATCTGCGGTTTCAAAATGGGTTAACCAATTCCAGTACTGAACTGGCCGTCGGTGATGAAATTTCATTTTATCTTTCCGTTGCAGTGATGCTGCTTATTATGGTCTGGTATGTAATTTTAAGCTACCGGTCATTTGCCGGTTATATCAAAGCAAGTGGCTGGAAAACAATGATATTATATTCCTTTGGCCTGATTGCCGCCGAAGTGGTCTCCAAGATCGTCGTTATCAGCCTGATCAAATGACTTTATAAAAAATAGCGCTGACGGTTTCAGTTTTATTGAATAAACAACACATTCCGCTTAATTTTCACCAAGAATAATCATTCGTTCAGCGCCCAGTCCCTTGATCTGTACCAGGCGTGGCTTCGCTTGTTGAACAAAAAACCAATATCAGGAGTACATTTTGAAAATCACCGATAAAGCCGTCGTTTCCATCCATTATACCCTTACCGCTGATGACGGTAA
>JBDRBK010000157.1:0-3592 GCA_043822705.1 Fidelibacterota bacterium | reverse complement strand
GCCCGATACCAAGATCGATGCTGATATGGTGCTTATGATTCCCGATGACTATGTCAATATCAAACAGCAGAAGGTTGAAATTTATCAGCGGGTGGCCGGGGCACGCACACTTGACGAGCTGGAGCATATTCGCGACGATGTCCTCGATCGGTTCGGCAAGGCGCCTCAGCCGGTGAATAATTTATTCGATGCTGCCGCGGTTAAAATTTCGGCCTGGATCAATGGCATCCAAAAAATCAAAATCAGGTCGGGGAGGGTCGAGTTGTTTTTCGCCGAGGATAAACAGTTCAATCGTAAGGAGATTGAAAGCTGGCGACGGGAGATCGATTACCCGATGGAATTTTTACTGACCCGGAAAGTGTCGATTCGGATTGACCTGTCGCAATTGGGTCAGAACAACCGTTTCCAATATCTCCGCGCGATTTTGAACCGGATATAAACTGTTTGGCGGATTTATTCGGTTGGTTCGCGTTGCCTCATTGAAAGATGTTACCGAGAGTTTTTTGCGGTTCAGAGACGTTTCCTCACATTCGATGTTACCGAGACCAGTTTAAAGATAGCCTTCAGTTGTTTGTCAATTTGTCTTTTAAGATTGAATGGGTCAAGTATCTGTTGGCGTTTTTTTAGAGTTTCTTTCTGCTCGTGTGAGAGAGAAGGAGATTCCAGGAGTCGTTGAAAGGGGGTTTTGGGATTGTCATATTTTTTGTAATACCGGCTGTTGATACGTTTTTTTTCAATCAGTTTGAGGGTTGGGCAGAAGTGGTTGTACCAGAGACTCCAGAGGGTGGCGTAGAGGGTATTGATCGGTTCGACCAGACCGGGATTATCGAGACGGTCGTATCCGAGAAGGTGTCTGACACAACTCCAGTTTTTTTGTTCGACATGGGGGTTGTCATTTTTTCTATAGGGGCGCGACCTGGTGAATGAGATTTTTGGTGTGTGATCGGTGAAGTATCGGAGGAGATGGTAGTTGAGGAACTCGGAGCCGTTGTCGCAGTCGAAGCCTTTGAGGGGGAAGGCCAAGTGCTGCTGGATATCCTTGATTTGTTCGAGGACCCCGGTGGCGCCGTTGTTCCAGGTGGCTCGGCATTCGGTCCATCCGGTGTGGATATCGGTCAGGGTGAGGCTCCAGATAAAGTCCCCGGCCAGGGAGTTTCCGCAGTGGGCGACGGTATCAGCTTCCATGAAGCCGGGCTGGGTGATATCCCAGTTGTGGGTTCGGATAGGAATCTGGGATCGCAGCAGTCGTCCCGGTTTGGTACCACCGAGGCCCTTGGGACCGATGGTGACCCGTATCGGGCTCAGATGTCGATCAATGGTGGCGGCACTGATGGCCAGTAACTTACCCTTGATATCGTCGGTCAGCTTACCGTAATGTTTTTCATAGTAAGGCAGCCAGAGCGGTATGGCGGCGGCCAGCTTTTTGGAACACATCTGGTCGGTGGCCAGCCAGATTCGCTTAAGCGCCGTGAGTAATTCCGGGGCGTCGTAGACAGGTTTTCGCCCGGGCCGCTTTTTCGGCTTCTTTTCTTTTTGATTCAACAAGCGAAGCGCGTGTTTGCGGTGATACTCGCAGACCGAACAAAATTCGTTGAGGATGACCGTTTTCTCTTGTTTTGACGCCTGATGATACCGTAACCGGATGGCGGCCAGGTATTCTCGTCTTGATTCTCCACCCATAATTGATGTCTCCCTTCGGTAACATCAATTATGAGGCAACGATTCATTTCAAACCCCTTTTTTCCCCACCTTCGGTAACATTTAATTTGAGGCAATTCGGTGCCCGGGGTGTATATTCGTTTCTGCTTGACAAAATGGCCTTGAAGGGCCATATTTAATATACAGCTTTCGTGGTTTGGGGGATAACCTCGGAACATTCGAATTTTTGAAATTCTGCTCTTATATAAATTAAATATTTATAAAAATATTTAACGTAAGCTTCCGGAAGGAGGAAGAATGTTAAAAGCATGTCTAATGGCGACAATCCTGCTTATCGCCGTAATGGGTCTGCCCTGCTTCGGTCAGGATATTGACTGGGGTGATGCGCCGGATTCATATCAAACGCTGGCGGCCAGCAATGGCGCTCTGCACCCGATTATACAGGGGATGTATCTGGGTGTCTGGGCCGACGGCGAACTTGACGGTCAACCTTCGGTAACCGCCCTGATGGATGACAACACCGGTATCCCTGATGACGAGGATGGTGTCGTTATTACATCGCTGGTCACACCGGGGAGTTCTGTTAATGTTAAGGTTATTGCCACCATGCCCGGTTTTCTGGATACCTGGGTCGACTGGAATCTGGACGGTGATTGGGCCGATCCCGGCGAAAATGTTTTTATCGCCCAGCCGCTAAGCCCCGGAGTAAATTATCTGGTTATGGCCGTACCGGCCAGTGCGGCCACCGGTACCACTTACAGCCGATGGCGGTACAGTTCGGCGGGAGGACTTATGTGGTATGGACCGGGACCTGATGGCGAGGTAGAGGATTATCGAGTAACCATCGGCGACCCGATTCCGCCGCAGTCACCCGATATAGATTACGGCGATGCACCGGATCCAACCTATCCCACCTTGTTTGCAAGCGACGGTGCGCGACACCTTATGGATGGGGTCTTGTTTCTGGGCGCTTCGGTCGATCGTGAGCTGGATGGGCAACCAAATGCCGCTGCCACTGGTGATGATACGAGCAGCAATGATGACGAAGACGGTGTTATCTTTACCACCGCCCTCGACCTGGGATTTGTAGCCCGTGTCACGGTGATTGCATCAGCGCGCGGATTCCTGGATGCCTGGATCGATTTCAACAGCGACGGGGACTGGAACGATGCGGACGAGCAGATATTTACCGGCCAGCCACTGGCTGCAGGAACCAACAAATTGGGCTTTTTGGTCCCGTCAACTGCTGTCACCGATTCCACCTTCGCCCGCTTCCGTCTTAGCGCTCAGGGGGGCCTACCCCCTACCGGCCAGGCGCCGGAGGGTGAGGTGGAGGACTATCAGGTATCGATCACGATCCGGCAGACTCTTCCGCCGCATGAGGGAATAGACACTGACGGAGACGGCATTCCTGACAATGAGGAAGACGCTTGTAACAGCAATTTGGATCGTATCCCCGATAGAATCCAGTGTAACGTGGCGTCCTTTAAAACCTCGAGGAACCAGTGTGTAACGCTCGAGATGCCGGTTACACAGGGATTAACACAGATTTGCTTTCAGGAGGTCCAGAATCGTTGGACGTTGCTTCCGCTGCCGCCGAATCCCCCGTCCTGGGTAAGCCTGCCGTTTGGGCTGCTTACGTTTAAGATCGTAAATCTGGGCGTGGGCAATTGCACCACCGTGACCTTTCACTCGAGCGGGGCGCCTCAGGGCCAGGTACCGCAGACCTACTGGAAGTACGGCCCCACACCCAGCATCCCCTTCCCCCACTGGTATGATTTTTCCTTTAACGGCCGCACCGGAGCTGAATTCATCGATGAAAAAACCATTGTCCTCCACTTCTGCGACGGTGAACGGGGCGATTCCGACCTGACGGCGAACGGTGAAATCCTTGATCCGGGAGGCCCGTCACACATTGGGGAGCGCCGGGAGC
>JBDRBK010000156.1:0-20326 GCA_043822705.1 Fidelibacterota bacterium | reverse complement strand
CATGGGGGCGACATCAATCGCCATGCTGAGCGGTATCATCATGGGCAACAATCTCGATTTCGTGATCGTTTCCCTGTTTCAGTCCTCGGCGGCGGTTTTCGCGGTGCGGCGCCTGCGTACCCGCGGACAGATTTTCACGGCAATTTTCGTGCTCAGTCTGGCCAGTATCCTGGTAGTTCTGGCCATGGGTCTGTTCAAGGCCCATGCCTGGCCGAAGGTCGGCGAGGATATTCTTTATCTGCTGGGGATCAGCATTCTTTCGCCGATCATCACCTACGGCCTGATCGGCCTGCTGGAAATCGGCTTCGACATTACCACCGATCTGACCCTGCTGGAATTGTCCGATTTCAATCATCCACTGCTGAAACGCCTGCAGCAGGAGGCCAACGGTACGTTCAATCACAGTGTCGTGGTCGGTAATCTGGCCGAATCCTGCGCCAACGCCATCGATGCCCGCTCGCTGCTGAGTCGGGTCGGCGCCTATTATCACGATATCGGGAAAATGCTGCGCCCGGAATATTTTATCGAGAATCAGTTTCAGGGTGAAAACAAACACGACACACTGACGCCGGTGATGAGCGCCAAAATCATCCGGACCCATGTCCGAGACGGCCTGGATCTGGCAGAAGAATACGGCCTGCCGCAAGTTGTCAGCGATTTTATTCCCATGCACCACGGCAACATGCGGATCGAATATTTTTATCACAAAGCGCTGGAGGAAGCGGTGGATTCCAAGGAAGTCGATGAGAGCGCCTACCGCTATCCCGGGCCCAAGCCTAACACCAAAGAAACCGGTATCATCATGATCTGCGAGGCGGTCGAGGCGGCCGTTCGCTCGCTGAAAAAACCGGATCTCTTCAAGGTTCAGGATATCATCGATAAGATTGTCGACCGGCGGATTTCCGACGGCCAGCTGGATGAATGTCCGCTGACCATGGACGAGCTGCGGCGGATCAAGGGCGAAGTCAACGGCACCACCGGCATGTTGCCGGTGATCCGCGGTATTTATCATATCCGGATCGAATACCCCGAAGACCAGCCGGAAGCGGCATGATTGAAATCCGGATCGGTCTGGAAACCGATTTTCCGGAACTGCGTGAAACGGCGGCTCTTGACCTGCTGAAACTGGTTTTCACCACCGAGGGAATCAGCATTGCCGATTGTACCCTGGTCTTTGTCGATGACGACCAGCTCGGCGATTTGAAGAAACAGTTTTTCGGTGTCGACCAGTATACCGACGTGATCGCCTTCCGGATGAATGAATACGACGAAGCACCGGTGGAGGGTGAAATCTATATCAGTGTTCCCCGCGCCCGTGCCAACGCCGTCGAATTCGGTGAACCATTCGGCCGGGAACTGGCGCGCCTGATCGTGCACGGCGCCCTGCACCTGCTGGGTCATGAAGATGATACGGATGACCGGCGTCAGGCAATGCGGGAGCAGGAGGAACAATATCTGGGACAGTTCGACTGGCGAAAATTGCTTTTGACGGGATGACGGAACATGAATATCGGCGAAAAATTCGAGGAGCTGGTCAAAATCGTGGAACGGCTGCGCAGTCCCGGCGGCTGCCCCTGGGACCGGGAACAGACCCATGCCTCGCTGCTGCCCTATTTCATTGAAGAGGCTTACGAGGTGCTGGAGGCGGTCGACGGGAAAAACTGGCCGGCGCTGAAGGAGGAACTGGGCGATGTGCTGCTGCATCTGGTTTTTCAGACCGATATTGCCCGTCAGGGTGATGAATTTGAGATCGGTGCGGTGATCGATAATATTTCGGCCAAAATGATCCGCCGCCACCCCCACGTGTTCGGCGATGAATCAGCCCAGGCGGCCTTTCACGCCAAAAAGAACTGGGAGGACACCAAGCACCACGAGAAAAAACGGGAGTCGCGCCTGGATGGCGTGCCGGTCAATCTGCCGGCCCTGATCCGGGCCCAGCGCCTGCAGGAAAAGGCCAGTTATGTGGGTTTCGACTGGGACCAGGTAGCGGGTATCTGGGATAAAATCCACGAGGAACTGGAAGAATTGCGCCAGGCCGAATCCAGCGAGGTGCGCGAACATATCGAAGAAGAAATCGGCGACCTGCTGTTCTCGGTGGTCAATCTGGCCCGGTTCTATAAAATCCCGGCCGAGGATGCCCTGCGCAAGACCAACCGCAAATTCACCGAACGGTTTCGCCTGATCGAACAGGAATTAAAACGCCGGGGCAAACCGATCGAAGAAACCACCCTGGCGGAAATGGATGCGATCTGGGATAAAATCAAAAAGGAGAAAACCAAGTAACGCGCCTGGTTTTCTCCCCTCGATAAGGAAAGCAACGACGATCGGTTAGAATTGTAGCGACATTAATTCCTGATTTATTTTTGACTTTCCGGTACCGGCTTATCATTACTCAGGGAGAAATAAATTGGTATCGAAATCCAGACGCCCACCGGCTGGTCTTGAGCCATTGCTGGTTGAAAAACAGTTTTATTTATCGCGGCGATGGCCGCATCGTTCAAAACATCATCGGGGCTACGTAGTATCACTGTTTTGCTGACTTTTCCGGTTTTGTCAACAAAGGTCTGGACGATGACAGTGCCTTCGATCCCGGCCTTTAGCGCCAGTTCGGGATAGATTACATTGGCCTTAATCGCCGTATACCCGCCGATAGGTACTGGCGGTTGGTCATAGGGAATGAATTCTTTTGCTTGATCGACCGCTCCGGTTTTTTCTTTATCATTGAGTTTGAAATTCACCGGGATGGTAATCCATACACCGACAGTGCGGTCGCGCTGTTGAGCAGGTTTGAATTTGGTCGTACTGATTGCCAGGGCAGCCGCTTCATCCAATCCGCTGCCGGGAATACTTTTTACGACCCGCGTTTCGTTCACCACGCCGGTTTCATCGATATGGGCCATTACGATTATGGTTCCTTCGATACCAGCCTCCAGCGCGGCTTTAGGATAGACGACATTATTCATGATTGCGTCGAATCCACCCAGCGGTTCCGGTGGTTCATCATAGGGAATGAATTTGATATCTTCCGGGACTTCGTAACCTTTTTCGGTCGCATCGGCCTTAATGATTGGCTTTGCAATTTGGCTCTGGCAATTCCACGACAGCAGCAGCGCCAGGCTGACCAGCACCGGCATTATAATACTTCTGAATCTGTGGTTGGTTTGCATCTTATCCTCCAGTAAATATTGGATGCGGTTCAATAATTCCTTTTTCTTTTTCAGCAGACTGTTGACTGTCGGGCAGTCGACTTGAGCCCGGACCATGTGTTCGGCCACATCGACCAGGAAGCGGGAGTAGATTATAGAATCATGATCCTGCTGCCCTTGAGCGGCTTCGTCGCACACCATTTCCCGCAGTTCATCGATCGACCGATTGAGCAGCCATACCAGGGGATGGAAAAAATACAGGGCCTGCGCCAGCATCTGGATTCCGCTGACCAAACCGTCATGCCGTTCGATATGGGCGATTTCGTGGCGTAACGCCATTTCACGATATTCGATCGACCAGCTGTCCCACAGGACCGGTACATATATATGTTTGGAAAACATGCCGATGGTCATTGGCAAAGTCACGCGGCCGGTCTTATGAATCCGTACTTTAGTGCCGCCGGCGGTGGTTCTTTCTTCGACAACTTGCGCCTGCCGCAACTGGTAGCGGATGCGCCCCAGGGCAAATAATGGCTGCAGCAGCATCAGCGCCGCCACAGTCGCCCAGCCCAGCATGGTGATGGCCGGGACAGTCAGTGTAGCCGCCGGCACCGGCAGGGTCACGGTTGTTGTTGTTATTACCGGTGCCAGGATTACCATCTGATTAAGGTCGGCAATTTGTGAAACTGTAAGCAGGGAAAGCGGAATAAATGCGGGGATCAGCAATTTTATCAAACCCAGTAGTGCGATCCCATACCTGCTTTGGGCAGGTATTTTTTTCAGATAACTGAGAGCGCTGTAGACCAATGCCAGAAACAGCGTATTTTGAATTACCAGGGGAACGAAATAAGTCCACCAGTGAATGCTGACGGTGTTGAGCAGATTAACCATTGTCCGACTCCTGCAACTGTTTTTCCTTGGCAATTAGCAGGGCTTTGATTTCACTGATTTCTTCCAGGGTCAGCTTCTCTTCATCGATCAGATAATTGGTCAAGGCTGGGGCCGAGCCGTTGAAAATCCGGCTGATAATGGTAGCAACTTCGTTTTTTACCAGTGATCGGCGCGGCTGGGTGGGGGCATAAAAATTAACCAATCCGATTTTCTTGCGGGTTAACATCCCTTTGGTTACCAGAATATTCATGGTGGTTTGCACCGTAGTGTAGGCTTTGTCGCCGGTTATGAATTTGCTTTCCAGCACTTCCCGCACCGACGGTGCGCCGCCCAGGGCCCAGATCGCCTCCATGATTTCCCATTCCACCGGGGTAAGTTTTGGCTTGTTGGTCAAAATAGCTCCTATTGCTTCAGTTGGTCTACTATAACTATAGTAAGTATACGAATAAAATAATAGCGTGTCAAGGGTGTGCATGAAAGATTAATTGAATGCTGTGATTACTTATGGGTTATCCCGGCACGAATAAATATTCAGTCAAATGCTTCAGTAGCTAACTGTCCGGTACAAACCTTGGTTACGGCCCCGGCCATGGTTACGGACCAGTCGTCGGCAATGCTGATTTCAATATCCCCCCCGGCGCAGTGGACGGTAATCTGGTCATTGCAATATCCCAGTCGGCGGGCGACGGCAGCGGCGGCGCAACTGGAGCTACCGGAGGCCAGGGTGTAGCCTACACCGCGCTCCCAGATTTCGATCCGGATATTATGGCGGTCGATTATTTCCAGGAATTGCACATTGGTCCGGTTGGGGAAACGCGGGGCGGTTTCGAAGGCCGGTCCTACGGCATGAGCCAGTTCGGCGCTGACCCGATCGGGGACCACCACGCAATGGGGATTACCGATTGTTGCCGCGCAATAACGGTAGTCGGCGCCATTGACGGTCAGCGTTTCATTCAACACCTCCCGCGGCGGACCGGCGACGGGAATCCTGGTGCTGTCAAAACTGACCTGGCCCATCTCCACGCGAACGCGGCGGCCGTTTGCGGAAACCTGTGCTTGTACCACGCCGCCGGGAGTGTCGATGCTGAATTCTTCCTGGCCGACCAGCTTCTGATCCCACAGGTAACGGCAGAATATCCGCAGGCCGTTGCCGCTTTTTTCGAATTCGCCGCCATCGGGATTGAACAGTCGCAGCCCGAAATCAGCCCTTTCAGATTTGTAGGGGCCGACCAGAATGCCGTCGGAACCGACCCCCAGGTGCGGATGGCAGATACGGATGATCTGTTCCGGTGTCAAATCAGTGGTCAATACCTTGGGGTCGATTACAATGTAATCGTTGCCCAGGGCCTGATATTTGTGAAAATCCATAGTCAGTCCGTTTGCAGTTTTCGCTCCAGTCGACCGATTATCGATAGGAGCAGGTGTATGTCCGTGGTTCCCAGCAGGCCCAGGCGTTCGAGGATGCGTCCGTGCAACTGGCTCCCGGGCGGCAAGTCGATCGCCGCCAGCAGGTTGGCGGTTTTACAGTGCAGGGTTGTCCATTCCATTGCTGGTAAATCCGCCGCTGCCGCCGGTGAATTTTTCAGCGCCAATGGCGCCAGAGCATAGGCGTAGATCATCACGGCCTGAGCCAGATTCAGTGATGGGTAAGCAGCCGCCAGCGGAATGGAGGAAACCAGGTGGCAGAGGCCCAGGTCTTTCTTCGACAGGCCGCTCTCTTCGCCGCCGAATACGATGGCAGTTGTGGCGATCGTCCCGATCTTGGACTTAATCAGGTCAAGCACTTGTTCCGGTTGGTGATAATCCTGGTGGGAATGCTTGTGTTTGGCGGAGGTGCCGATTACCAGGTCACAGCCCGCCACTGCCGCTTCCAGCGAGTCAAAAACCCGGGCCGAATCCAGCAGATCGCCAGCGCCATGGGCCAGTCGACGAGCCGGCTCGCTGAGATGGTCGGCGGGACTGATAAGACACAGGGAGTCAAAGCCCATGGTTTTCAAAGCACGCGCGGCCGCACCGATGTTCTCCGGGCGGGCGGGCCGGACCAGGATAAACGTCAGTTTAAGATAGTCGGTCGTCATCAGTCGAATGAAAAGCTTAAATGCACTTTACCGGAATCGCTACGGAATAATCTTAATGTGTACCTTGCGGGTGCGGGGACCGTCGAAATCACAGAGAAATATTCCCTGCCAGGTTCCCAGGACCAACTGGCCGTTCTCGATGATGATCTGTTCCGAAGAACCCACTAAGGCGGTCTTGATATGGCTGTCGGAATTACCTTCGTAGTGGCGGTAACCGGCATCTGGCGGGGCCAGTTTTTCCAACTGCATTTTGATATCCCGGACGACATCGGGGTCGGCATGCTCGTTAATCATGATGCCGCAGGTGGTGTGAGGCACGAAGACGGTCACGATGCCGCTGGCGACGCCCGCCTCGGCCACCGCCGCCCGGACCAGCCCGGTGATATCGATAAGATCGACCCGGCCGGTAGTGCTGATTTGAATTGTTTTCATTTTTCAATCCCTCTCTGCAAGGGGGAAAGTTTAATGCGCAGCAAACATTCAATCCTACTGCCAAGACCTATCTGGTGACAATTAATGGGTATCTGATTTTTTAAAATATCAGATGGCTACAGCCATGAGAAAAAAAAGGTCGGACAGTGCGGACCATCCGACCTTCTGTGTCAATATTCCAGATTCACTACCAGGATTCAGGATTTGCCAGCAATGCTCCCGCCAGCAGGTACAGCAGGGCCGCCAGCGTCAATGCGGCGGCATAGCCCCAGGCGAAGGCCACCAGCAGAATCCCCACCGAACCGATCACACCGGCGGCGCCGTTGATGGAAAAACACCAGTCGATCAGTTCACCGACACGGCCGGCGCCTTTCGGGAATGGCATGCCCATGAAATAGCCCAGCGGCAGGATCAGAATGGCTGCCACCAGTAGCCGCGGCAGCAGAGGCCAGGGGGCAAGGACGGCGGTGACGCGCCCGAGTAACAGCAAGTCAAGGGCGATCCACACGGCGATCCCGATAAAGGGCGTCCAATGACGATAATGATCGGCCCGGCGGCTACCGATACCGGAGCCCACCAGCAGGGCCAGCAGGATCGTAATCAGGCTATAGACCGAGGGACCGATAAACAGCGTGTATTTCTGGATCAGGATCACTTCGACCATCATGAAGGCCGCGCCGATCAGGAAAAAATACACTACCGGGCGGCTTTTCAGGGTGGCCCGGCCGATAAAGCGGGGTAAGAAATTCAACGGCAGGACCAGCACTATTACTACCGCCAAAATTATCAGGATCAATAATTTTGATAACGGAAAGCCGTAGAACTCGTACGGCAGTACCCGTTCCAGGGCCTGGATATTGAGGTTTTTCCAGAGGCCCATTTGCGCCACGAACGGCCGGTTATCGGTGGCCGGTGACAGATCGATATTGGCCGAATCGGCGGCGGCCTGCCAGCCGTCGAGCACGATCCGGTTGATCAGGTTACCTGAGGTGGAATCCGGGGCCGGGTACAGTAGATGGATGTAGGAATAGTTATCCGGCGTCAGTTCCATAAGGGCCCGCGAGCGGATTTCGGACGTCAGCGGCTGCCTGGAAAGCAGCAGCGCATTCCGGTGCAACTGCGGCAGATCGTAGACGGCAAAATGGGCGGTCGGATCGGCGATTCCCAGTCCGGTCAGGGCATCGATTACCTCCGACACCAGCCGCGGCATGTAAAACTGATGTTCCAGCATCATAAAACCGTTATCAGACAAGGCATTCCAGTAATCGCGGAAGGCTTCGGTGGTGAACAGGTAGCTCTCAGCCATGGTGAACGAACCGGAGGCCAGGGCGGCGAAGGTATTCGAGCTCAGGGAATAGATAATATCGAAGCGGCCGGGATGCCGGCGGACATAGGCGCGGGCGTCTTCGGTGGCGACCGTAACCCGCGGGTCACGGTAGATGCGACCGCTGAATTCGGCCAGTTCACCTTCAAGCATCAAGTTGTTGATATGGTCGATCACCTCGACTGCGTGGACGTCAGTGGCGCCGGCCTGCAGGGCCTGCAGGACATCACTGCCGCCGCCGGCCCCCAGCGACAGGAACGAACAATCATCGAATTTTTTGATCAGCCAGTCGACCGGGATCCCGAACTCGATTTTTTCCGAGTCCGGCCGGACCCAGCGCCCGTCGAAACGGAGCACCGGCGAATTGGCCACATTGTCGATGTTCAGGCTGCGGTAATCTTCGCCGAAATCATAAATTTTAATTTTAGATTGGGCGTCCCAGTGTGAATATATGACTGGCGCCCGGTCCGGTTTTTCCGGTTGCAGCAACGGGTCGGATTTGACCGTCAATACTACCAGAGCCGCCGTCAGCAGCAATGGCAGCGCCTTCAACGCGCCTTTGCTTTCCAGCAGGGCCGCCAGCAGCACCGGCAGGGCGATCAGGAAAGCGGCCGCTGGCGTACCGAACTGATTCATGAGCAGTACCGCTAATATGACTCCGCTGCCGGCACCGAGCAGGTCGGCCATATACAGTCGCGGCATGTCCTGATGGTGACGTTTGAACAACAACGCCAGGGCCATGCCCCCCGCCAGGTAGGTGGAACTGAGCAGCAGGACTGTCAGCGCCAGTTTGCCGACCATAGCCCAACTGTGGAACAGGTCGGTAAATTTCAGTCCGATCCGGAAAACCAGCGGCGGTCCCGCCAGGGCCAGCAGGGCTGTGATGGTCAGCAGTAACCCCAGGCCGATTCGCCGCTCGATCGCCGGAAACAGTCGGATTGCCAGCCCGCCGAGTCCAAGTCCCATGATCGCCAGCGATAGAATCAGAAAGGCGAAGGTGTAGAAGAATTCGGCGGAAAAGATTCTGGTCCAGACCAGTTCCAGCGCCAACAGCGAGAGTGAAAGGAGAGCAATAGTTAGATATTTTGTCCGGTTCATTTACTGTCCTGTAATTGGTAGCGAATATACCGGCGGGTGCTCATCAGGAGGCACTTCCCCCGCACTGGTGATCCTGGTTCGATTCGAAAAACCGGAAAAGGTTGTCCGCGAATCTGGCTATTGCATCAGATCGAGCAGGCGTTCCAGGCGGAAACCGGAGGTCTGTTCGCTATCCAGCCAGCGCTTGATGGTGGCCACAAGATTATCGCAGGGCTGTTTGGCGGCGGACAGGGCCAGGGCCGATACGGTCCACAGCCACCACACCAGTTCCTCAAAACCCTCCTGATTGAACCAGATTACACCGCCGTAAGAATTAATGCCGAGGAAACCGTGGATCAGCCCATCATCCAGCAGGGCGCGGAACAGCGGTCGGGCCTGGTCGGGACGGGCATCCAGCAAGTGGTCCTGGTAACGGCAGAGCAGCCGCAACAAAGTCAGGCTGCGCTCCGGGTCGTTCTCCGCATCGTCGCAGTCACGATAGGCGGCCAGGATTGGTTTATCCAGCCCCAACTCATCGATCAGTTTTATCCCGTCGGGCAATTGCCGGCAGAGTGGTCCCAGGATGCCCAGCTGCCGCAGCGTCAACGTTACCTGTTCCTGGTTGCCGGCTCCGGCGGAAAGAAAGCCGGTCAGTGCTCCGGCAGCAATCGTTGGACTGATTTTTAGCCAATGAGCGGTGTTTTTCAAATTTTCGGCGATCGTCTGGTTTATCTGCCGTGACTGAAGCGTAGCTGCACTGTAACCGCAGACGATTTCGGTGAACTGCGCGATTGCGGCTGCGATTTGATCCTGGTCGGTGCCAGCGGCGTTAGCCAGCAGGCTGGCGTAGGCGTCCCGGACCGGTTTGTAAAATAAATCTTTGATTGCTTCGTCGATGCTGGGCACACCGCCGCCGCTGAGCAGATCGCAGATTCGTCCGTAATGCCCGGATTTGTTGTCGTGGACCTCCTGCAAATCCCAGAAAATCTGGTACTGGTAGCCGCTCAAGGTGACGAAAAAGCCCTGTTCGCTGATAGCGCTGGTCCGGCGAATGAACTGCAGGTCCGTAACCTGCTCATGGAGGATCAGGTAACTATTTTCGTCGGGATGCAGAGCGAGGGCGGTCGCCAGATCATCCTGTCGCAGCCGGATTTGGTCGCTGGCGGTTTTATCGTTGAAGGCGGCCGATTGACGAATCCAGCCGGTGGCGGACTGGTAGGAGTTGTTATACAATACCAGCGCCCGCTCCCGGCCGCTACTATTGGAGTAGGCAAAGACATTCTCGTTGACCGCGCCGTTGTCACCGTAGAGATCGAACAGCCGGAAATTTTCCACCTCGGCGAACAGGTAGCGCTTGCGCAGCACCGGGAAGATATCCCGCTGGTGGCGGGTTAACAGGTTTTCGTCCGGGAATTCCTCCCAGTAGGCGCGGCGGAATTCCATGCCGTATTTTTCGCGGAAGCCTTCGATCTGGCCGTGACCGAACATCGGCAGGCCGGGCATGGTCAGCATCAGCAGGGTGATGCCGAAATATTTATCGCCGGTGCCGAACTGGACCGCTGCTGTTTCTTCATCGGGATTGTTGAGGAAATTGACAAAACGCTTGAGAATCTGGGGGTCGAATTCCAGGGTGTTTTTAATGGTCTGGCGGTACTCGTCATTATTCTCCATTTTCAGCATATTCATGAAAGCGCTGTTGTAAACGCGGTGCATGCCCAGGGTGCGGACGAAATAACCTTCCATCATCCAGAAGGCCTCGGCCAGCAGCAGGGTGTGGGGCACCTCCGCCGCCACACGATCCACCACCTCGCGCCAGAATTCCTGGGGCATCAAGCGGTCGAATTCGGCCTTGGTCAGGCCGTGTTCGGCGCGGCTGGGAATATCACCGCCACTGCCCGGCTCGGGGAACCACAGGCGCTGAAAATGGCGCTTGGCCAGGGTCATGGCGGCGTCGAAACGGATGATCGGCGTCTGGCGGGCCACGTGCAGGATGGTCTGCAGCACCGCCTCGCGCACCTGCGGCAACAGGTAATTCAGCTGGGCGGTGTCGTTCCAGGGCATCGAGGTGCCGTCGTTGCCGTGATAGATGAAGCGTTCCTGTCCGCTGTGCCGGTCGACATAGCGAAACACGACGGCGGCATCGGTGCGATCGTAATAATGATTCTCGATCTGGATGCTGATGCGCTCGTCTTCGGCCAGGTTTTCCGATTCGAATTTGTAGGCCGGAAAGGGCGGTTGGTCGGTCTGCACGTACCAGTCGGGATGTTCGATCAGCCAGCCGGCATCCAGGCCGGTGTGGTTGGGAACCATATCGCTGGCCAGACGGATACCGCGCTGCCAGCAGCGTTGTTTCAGATTCTCGAAGGCTACCGGTCCGCCCAGGGCATCGGCGATGATGTATTCCTTCAGCGAATAGGCTGACGATTCGGCCTCGGGATTGCCGCACCATTGCTTGATTTTCTGCGATACGCGGCTGCGCTTCCAGAGCCCGATCAGCCACAGGGCGGTAAAACCGAATTCCGCCAGCCGGTCCAGTTCTTCGTCCGGTATCTGGTCCAGGCGCTCGACCGGGCGCCGGTAGGTGCGCGAAAGCTGGTCCAGCCAGACCAGAGCATTTTTGGCCAACATCACCACCCGCGGCATCCATTCGCTATCGGGGCTGAAGCGCTCATACTCCGCCGCACCGCCGCCGAATTCCAGGACCGTTGCTGGACCCGGGCCGGCGCCGCGGTAGCGGGTTTCTTCGGTAATGAAATCCAGGCTGCGCAGCAGTCGCAGCAGGAATGTTCCCAACAGGTCGGCCCAGTTTTCCCGCAGGAAATTGAGCTGGTCGGTCAGTGAATTGGGCGCGGCCAGCGCCGGGCTCCGCAGCAGGTCGATCAGTTTTTCGTTCCGCGGACCGAAACCGGGCCGGGATTCGAAAAAACGGGTCAGAGCCGCGATCAGCTCGCGGTAGCCGCTGGCAATCTCGAGTTCGCTGTCGTCAAACAGCTCGCGAAAGGGCGAGAATGCCGGATTGTCGTTGGCCAGCCAGTGCAGCAGCAATTCTTCCAGGGCCAGGGCGCGGGTGGATTCATCGGCGATTGGCTGTCGCAGGTACTCCGCTGCCGGGATGCCAGTGTTGAACACCGCCGTTGGCGGGAACAGGGTGATGAAAGTCTCCAGAATCTGATCGACCCGTTCCCGTCCCAGTTCGGTTTCGAGCCAGTCCAGGGCGGTCTCCAGCACCCCGGAATTCACCTGCTCGCGGTAGCGCGCCACCACGTAATGCAGGATTTCATCAATCAGCCCCAGGGCGTTCAGATCGGCGGCCAGCAGGGCCTGGTCGGGATTGTTGACCAGATCATGTTCGGCATTGAGTCGCTCGACCAACTTGCGCGAGGTGTCGAGATTTACCAGGATCAGGTTGCCGTCCAGGGCGAACAGGGTGTCTTCCAGTTGGAAACGCTCTCGCGCGGCGCGGGAAACGTGGAATTCACGACGTCGGTTGACAAAAGCTTCTACCGCGGGGGCAATCCCGGCAATTGAAAATGATTTTTCTGGAGCAGTTTCCGGTGTCTGATGTTTCATAGTCCTGCAATAATTTATACGATTGTAATCTGCGCTGCTGAATTTACACAGATTGAAATAGCTGTGCCGGTAATCGAACCGGCTTGGGAATTTACATCAGCTGAACGATGAATTTTTTCTGTCTTAAACATATTATTCTATCCAAATTCAGCTATCTTATATCGTTTCAAGGAGGTTATAATGTCAACTGGGCGCAGGATTCTGATCATTTCTCTGGTTTTACTGACGGTCATAATTGTCGGGGCCGGATTGTTTCTTCGTTCCCTGGCCACGCGCGGTATTCCGGAATACGACGGCAGCGCGGTACTGAAAAATCTGCGGGCCGAGGTCGTGATTTACCGCGACGAATTTGCCATACCGCATATTTACGCCAAAAACGCAGGTGATTTGTACCGGGCCACTGGTTATTGCATGGCCCAGGACCGCCTGTGGCAGATGGACCTGATCCGGCGCGCCACCACCGGCACCCTGTCGGAAGTGCTGGGCGCGGACCTGATCGACGCCGACCAGATGTTACGGGCTCTGCGGATTCCGGACAAGTCCCGGGCGGTGCTGGCCCGGATGGACCCGGTAATTCTGGCCGCCGCCGAGGCGTTTGCCGATGGCGTCAACCAGTATCTGGTTGACAATCCGGATAAACTGCCGCTGGAATTCGCCATCCTGGGCTACCAGCCGGCGCCCTGGAAGCCGGAGCATTCACTGAACCTGATCGGCTACATGGCCTGGGACCTGACCATGCCCTGGAGCATCGAAGTAGTATTGCACAATATCCGCCGCAAGGTAGGCGAGGCCAAGTACCGGGAGCTGGTCCCCGACCTGGACGCACAGACCAGCGTGGCCTATCCCTCGTTTACTGCAGTGCCGGCCGAACTGGATTTCGAATCGTTGCTGGTCGCACAGACCCAGCCCCTGGAAGCGTTGGGAATTACCGCTTTTCGTGGCAGCAACAACTGGGTTGTCGCCGGTGCTAAGAGCGCCACTGGCCGGCCCCTGTTTGCCAACGATATGCATTTGGGTCTGTCGGCCCCCGGTATCTGGTACCAGATGCATCAGGTGATCGAGGGACAACTGAATGTCACCGGTGTGGCCCTGCCGGGGGCGCCGTTCGTCGTGGCTGGTCATAACGACCGCATCGCCTGGGGCATGACCAATGTGATGGTCGACGATATGGATTTTTACCTGGAAACGATCAATCCCGATAATCCCGACCAGTACCTGTTCAACGGCGATTGGCGTGATCTGGAGGTGCGGGTGGAGGAAATTCCCCAGAAAGATGGTACGGTGGTCAAGCGTGAGAACCGTTTCACCCACCGCGGACCTATCGTCACCGGCTTCAAGACCGAGACCGATGAACCGATCTCGATGCGCTGGGTCGGCAACGAGCTTAGTGACGAGGTGCGTACGATTTACCTGCTTAACCGGGCCCGCAACTGGGAGGATTTCAAGGCGGCCGTGCGGACCTTTATCGCCGTCAGCCAGAACATCGCTTATGCCGACGTGGATGGCAATATCGGGCTGTACTGCTGTGCCGGCGTTCCGATCCGGCAAAACTGGAGCGGCGTGGAACTGGTCCCCGGAGCCACCGATGAATATGACTGGAAGGGGCTGGTGCCGTTCGAAAAACTGCCTCACGAGTACAATCCGGAGCGCGGCTACGTGTCCTCGGCCAACAACAAGTCGGTCAGCAACGATTCCGCAACGGTGATTCCGCAATGGCCGGCGTTGCATTACCGGATTGATCGCATCCGCGAAATGCTGGATGAAAAAGAGCTGTTCACCACCGCGGATTTCATCCGCATGCACGGCGACGACAAGTCAAAACTGGTGGAGGAGCTGAAACCGCAGTTCCTGGAAGATATTGCTCAAATAGCTGATCTAAACCGGATCGAGCGTGAAGCCTATCAACTGCTGAAGGATTGGGATGGCCGCTATCCCCGCGGCAGCGCGGCGGCCCTGATCTTCGAACAGCTTTATAATGATCTGCTGCGGAATGTGCTGGCGGACGAGCTGGGCGAGGAATTGTACCTCAAGTATATTTCCACCAGCTACCTGTCACGTTTTGCTTTAAACGATATTTCCCGCAACAGTGCCTCGCGCTGGGCCGATGATATCAGCACCGAAGGTATTGAGACCTTCGGGGACTGCGTGCAAAAGAGCTTCTGGCAGGCGGTCGAGCAGTTAAGCGGCCGCTTCGGCAGCAAACCGGCCAGCTGGCGCTGGGGAACGGTCCATATACTGACATTGGAGCATCCCATGGGCGGGGTGAAAATCCTGGACCGGATCTTCAACCTCAACCGCGGACCGTTTGAGACCAAAGGCAGCTCGCATACAGTCGGACCCTATGCCTATTCCCATAAAAATCCCTACGCCGTCAACCATGGCGCCTCCCACCGCCATATTTATGACACCGCCGATTGGGATCAATCGTTATCGGTCATCCCGACCGGGGTTTCCGGCGTGCCCGCCAGCCGCCATTACTGCGACCAGACTAGGTTGTACCTGGTCAATGAATACCACAATGATTTTGTCACCCGGGAACTGGTGGAGCAGAACGCCCGTTATAAACTGGTGCTTACCAACGACAGATAAATACAATAAAAAACCGATCCGAATAGAATCGAAATCTTAAATATGACAGCATTTTTATCCTGGTGGCAGCATTTGCCTAGTCAGATGGACCCGACTATTTTCACGATCGGGAATTTCCCGATCCGCTGGTACGGCACGATGTATATCGTGGCTTTCACGGTCGTGTACCTGCTGACGACCTACCGCGTCCGGCGCGAACGGCTGGCCTACGATGACGATTTCATCAGCAATGTGATTACCTGGGCCGTGCTGGGCCTGCTGATCGGCGGTCGGTTCGGGTACGTGCTGTTTTACAATTTCGACCAGTTGCTCAGCGATCCGCTCGGCATAATTTCGCCGTTTTCCCGTGCCGGCGGCAAACTGCGCTTCACCGGGATTGCCGGAATGTCCTATCACGGCGGTGTGCTGGGGATCGTCGTGGCCTGGGCCTGGTTCGCCCGCCGCAATAAAATATCGATATTTGAAATCAGCGATCTGATCATTCCCGCCATTCCGCTGGGATTCACTTTCGGCCGGCTGGGGAATTTCATTAACGGCGAACTGTACGGGCGCGTCACCGATTTCGCGCTTGGCATGTATTTCCCCGCCGCCGCTGACGGTCGGCTGCGGCATCCCTCGCAACTATACGAGGCGCTGTTCGAGGGACTGGTGCTGTTTGCCATCGTTTGGCCCCTGCGGCGTAAAAAAGTGTTTACCGGGTTCATATCCGGCCTGTACATCTTTGGCTACGGTTTTTTCCGTTTCTTCATCGAATTTTTCCGTCAGCCCGATGAGCATCTGGGATTCGTCCTGGGACCGTTTTCGATGGGGCAGGTGTTGTGCCTGCTGATGCTGCTGGGCGCCGGCCTGCTCTGGTATCTGGCCCGACGGACCGCCCGGGACGCCGCCTAACGTTCTTGCACCAATCGTCTCCTTGAGCCTAACTTTCATTATAACAGTAGATAGGAGTCTTTTCCCGTGGGTGACAAAAATCGAATCACGAATGTTATCAAGCGCGACGGCCGGATTGTACCCTTCGATGCCGAAAAAATCGTCAATGCCGTTTTCGGCGCCGCCCTGGAAGTGGGCGGTCACGACCGGCAACTGAGCGAGCAGATCGCCCGGAAGGTCGTCCGTCTGCTGAATGAATATTATACGCCGCCCCACATTCCGCTGGTGGAAGAAGTCCAGGATGTGATCGAAAAAGTGCTGATCGAGAACGGTCACGCCCGCACCGCCAAGGCTTTTATTCTGTACCGCGATTACCGCAAACGCGAACGCCATCGCAAATCGGAGCGCAGCGGCAAGGAAACGTCCCTGCCCTACCGGATGATTCTGGAGACACTGATCTGGAATCTCGACCATAATTGCGCGACCACCACCAAACTGAATCAGCATATCCGCGCCGGCAGCTTCCCGGAACTGGTCAGTGATGCCAACCGCGTTTACGATGACAGTATCCGTGCCGCCGCCGAGGCCGTTGCGGCCGAGCGCCAAAATCTGCGGATCATTATCGTCGCCGGACCCTCATCATCGGGGAAGTCCACCACCACCGCCAAGCTGTCGGCCAATCTGAATCGTCTGGGCATCCACACCGTGCCCCTGAACCTGGACCATTATTTCTTCGACCTGGAACTGCATCCCAAGGACGAGCACGGCGATTACGATTTCGAACAACCGGTGGCGCTGGATATCGCCCTGATCAACAACCATCTGTCCCGGCTGGTGCGTGGCGAGACGGTACGCCTGCCGCGCTATGATTTCGGCGCCGGGAAACGCTACGATGACGGCGAAATCGTGACGATCCAGCCGGACCAGGTGATCTTGCTGGATACCCTCCACGGCCTGTACGAGCCGCTGACCCGCAGCGTCGAAAATAATATGAAATACAAAATCTATATCGAGACGATCGCCCAGTTGCGGGACAGCCAGGGGCAGTGGGTGCGCTGGGCCGATATCCGCCTGCTGCGGCGGATGGTGCGCGATAACGCCACCCGCGGCTATGCGCCGATGCAGACCGTCGGTCACTGGCATTATGTGCGCCGCAGCGAACTGAAACATATCATCCCGATGATCCACAGCGTGGACTATGTGCTCAACGGTTCCCTGCCCTATGAACTGCCCTACATGAAAAAACACCTGTTCCAGTATCTGCCCGCTTTCATTGAAGCCTGGAAGGATGATTCGACGCGCCGGGATGCCTACGTGCGGGCCGAGCGGATCTATAAATTATTGTCTGAAATCGATCAGTACGACGATGAATCGATCCTGCCGCAGGATTGCCTGATCCGGGAATTTATCGGCGGCAGCGTCCTGAAATTACACTAAGCGTTGTCTGCCCGGCGACCGATCAATCCGGCAACGGCCAGGACGATCCCGCTGCCGCAGGCCAGACCAAAAATGAAAGCCAGGATGCTCCCCCAGGGGTCAGCCAGCCCACTCCCGCCACTGATGGTCGAAATGACGATCCCCGCGGCGCCGCCGGTGGTCAGCACCGCCCCCCAGCTCAATAATGTTGTATGCTTGCAATTTTTCACAGCGATTACCCGTTTTTCAGGAAATTTAAACCCGGCCGGGCACGGGTCGCCAGCGGATTTATTCACCAGTAATCACATCCGACCGGATTGAATTATAGCGTAATTTCGATAGTACAATGGAAAATAATTATCTGATTGTCGGACCGGAAGCCGGATTATGAAAAATCTGCTGCGACGCTACCTGAGTCTGCCGGCCCCGGTCCTGCGTCTGATTGTCGCCCAGTTGCTGCTGTTTATGGTCAATGCTGTTTTCATGCTGATTGGTAATCTCTACCTGCGCAAGCTGGGCTACGCCGACGACCTGATCGCCGTGTTCACCTCCTACCGTTTCCTGGGTGTGCTGTCGCTGGCTTTTCCGGTGGGATTGTTCATCAAGGGCAAGCCGCTGCGGCCGTTTTTCCTGGCGTCCGCCGCAATCGTTCCGCTGGCGGCATTTACGGTGATCCAGTCGGTGACACTGGGGAATTTATGGCTGACCAAAATCGGATTTTTCGCGGTCGGTGTCGGCTTTGTCCTACTCCAGGTCTGCGCCCTGCCGTTCATCATGCGCAGCGCCCCCAAGGCGATGCTCCCGGAAGCGATTTCGCTCAGTTTCGCCACCTGGTCGCTGGCATTTATCCTGTCCGGCGGTCTGATCGGCCTGCTGACCGGATTCGGTCAACTGACCATCGGCGCCTGGACGATCCCCTGGGACGAGTACCATATTTTCATGCTGATAATCATCATCAGTCTCCCCGCCGTCCTGCTGTTCCGGAATCTGCGCGAAGGGGCGCCGCGGTCGCCGGTAATGGCCCTGGGCAATTATTTTCAGCGGATGGTGCTGGATTACGATTGGCGCCTGATCACCAGAGTACTGTTTCCCAACCTGATCATCGCCGTGGGCGCCGGGCTGACGATCCCGTTCATCAATCTGTTCTTCAATTCCGTGTTCTACCTGGATTCGAACCAGTTCAGTCTGCTGGGCGGGGCGGCTTCGCTGCTGGTATTCATCGCGGCGCTGCTGGTGCCGGTAATCCGCCGCCGCTTCGGCTATTACTTCGCCATTATCGGCGTGCAGGGGCTGGCGATATTTTTTCTGGTCATTATGGCGCTCACGGAAATTTACGCCACCGTGCCGGGGGCGCTGTACGTGGCCATGGCCTGCTACCTGCTGCGCCAGCCGCTGATGAATATGTCCAACCCCAGCTCCAATGAATTGAACATGCATTTTGTCGGTGAAAAGAACCAGGAACTGATCAGCGCCATGAGCTCCAGCATGTGGAGCGCCGCCTGGTATATCAGCGCCCGGATTTTCCAGGTTCTGCGCAGCCTGGATTTGCCCTATTACAAGATATTTCTGATCACGGCCGGCCTGTATGCCCTGGGGGTGGGCCTCTACGGGCTGATCATCCGTGAGTATGACCGCCGGCCGGCGACCGACTCATAGAATCCGGTTCAGGTCCGGTTCCCACAGCACTTTGTTCAGCGCCACCCGCCCGCCGGGGTTGAACCGCACGCCTTCCGCTTCCAGCCGGGCCCGCTGGACCAGTTCGCCATTGCCGCCGATGCGCGGACTGACCCGGCCCTGGCTGTTGATCACCCGGTGCCAGGGTACATCGGCATGGGGCAGAGCGGCCATGGCGAAACCTACCTGCCGGGGACCGGTGCCCGCCAGAGCGGCGATCTGGCCGTAGGTGGCCACCCGGCCGGCGGGGATCAACCGCACCAGCCGGTAAATCAGTTCATTCAGTCCGGGCTGGGCCATTTAACCACCGATTAAAAACAGCAGCGCCGTCAGGGTCTTGACCGCCGGGCAGAGTTTCATCGGCAGGACGGCGGTGCGGGCCCCGGTGAACAGCGACAGGGCTGCCAGTGCCAGCAGCATAGCGGCCGCGGCGCGGGTCGCGATCAGGGCCCCGACGCTGTCCGGCGCCAGCCAGTTTACCAGCAGCACCAGAATGCCCAGGAATACCAGGGTCAGTCCCTCGGCGATCCATTCCATGGTTATGATACGGCGATTGTCCGCGGATAGATCGCCAAAACCGGCAATGATGTTTCTGGTGGGCGCCAGATGCCCGATACCCCACAGGGTGATGATAACCACTCCCAGGTATAACAGCACAGTATTCATAGCTTATTTCCCTTCTAATAACCTGAGAAATTTACACTGGCAGCGGCGGTTCTGAAAAATCGATGTTGGTGCGGACCTCAATGAACAATTTTCAACCGGCAATCATGAATTTGAACAAATCAATTCGATCCAATAATTGATAATTGATAATTGTTAATATGTAATTGACAATTCACCACCCACCCTGTCCCGACAAATCGGGACACCCCTCCAGGGAGGGGACTTAACTAAAGTTCGTTTAATGCTGGACCGTAGCGGTGTCGGAAAATGTATTGTGATTATTTAATGCTCTGTGAGAATTGAAATACCATACTGATCTTAGTCCCCTCTTGAGAGGGGTCCGCGTAGCGGGGGGTGTGTTGAATGATGAACTAACAACGATTTGTGAAGTAAGAAGTTGTCCTGGTGGGTACTTCGCAGATCGCCATTCGTTAATCCTTGTTCGGCATTGTTTGATCTTGCAACAAAAAAACGGACAGTATGAGAAGTCATACAGCTTGTTTGTAAGTTAATTGTTCAAATTGTTCCGGGGATTTGTATCCCAAGGCCGAGTGTTTCCTGAACCGATTGTAAAATACTTCCATGTATTCAAA
>JBDRBK010000155.1:0-10879 GCA_043822705.1 Fidelibacterota bacterium | reverse complement strand
GTGGATTGGGCGGAGTGCCGTGCCACCGGGTTGGCGGAATGGGCACAAATCCGATTGATCAGAAAATGGCTGTCAGGACGATAGTCTTCGTCTCCATGATCGCGCAGAATGGCCATGGCGGCGGGAAGGTCGAGAGGTTTCTGATGTGCTACCAAGTGACGGGATCGCCGCTGTCGCGAACGGCAGCCGGAAAATGTAGTATAAAACCAATCGGCATAACACTCAGCAAAATCAAAAGCAGCACCTTTTTTCAACCAACCTTTTCGACGAGCAACCGTGATCAAGTCTGAGTGACTAAGATCGAATTCTTCACCGATAGTCAAGCCATTGCTGATTGAGTAAGAGTTGTTGATTCGCCGGGCCACCCAGAGCTGGCCGGCGGTTTCCAGGACCCAGGCTTGGGCGGGATCGGCGATAATATAACTGTTGTGATAAACCATTGGGGCGGTATAGCCGCAATTGCCGCCTTGCCCGAATTCCGCCAGTAACTCGGTGATCTTTTCCAGGGCGGTTTCGGCTGTGGTCGAGCGTTCGAGGGCCAGTCGCAACAAATCCATACCGGTCAGGCGTCCGACCTTTTCCAACGGCATTTTACTCCACACGGCCTCGTTACCGATGACGACGCCATGCTCATTGGCGCCGATTTCCGCGCCCCACATCCAGAAAGGCCGGCTCAAGAGCACGGCACACGTGTGGCGGACCTGGGGAATTTCCAGGTAGGAACATTTCAGGCGCGAATCCGCCGGGTGGTCGGCGGCGGGATGGTATTCCACGATCTGCGCCTCGTTCGGTTCACGATCGCTGTTTTTACCGAATAGCGTTGAAACGTTGGCGGAAGCGGATGGCAGGACGACAAAAGTATCGCACATATCAGCGTTGAATCCTTCCCGGAAGAATGAATTCATAGCGCTGTCGGAACAGTGTGGTCGTCAGCCAGCGATCGATTTTGCGGGCCGTCAGAAATAACGCCCAGATAAATTTATCTTCGCGGTAATAGCCGTTGACAATTTCAGCGGTGATTTCCGTACTGTCATCGCCGAGCAGGGAATTGATGATTTCGATTGCCAGCGGAATCAACTGCGGCAGTTGTTCCTTGTAAAGATTGGCAGCCAGATCGATCATAATCTGGCGCTGGTCGTAATAGCGGTTCATTACGTCCTTTAAAAACAGTTTGCTGATGATCCAGCGCAGAAACGACGGTGCGCTTTGCAGGATTAATTCCGGATTTAATTGTTCGACACCATCCAATTGGTATTGCGGCGTGGAGGTATCGATATAATACAGCGTTCCACCAACCGGATCACCATTTTCGAACACCCAGTTGGATATCTGGGCGTCAAGAGCGATTTCCAGTGCCGGGGCCTGCGTTTTGTTATAGGTCCGGATTTTTATCGTTTCCTGTGCAATCCGCGTCAGTAGAATTTTATTGGCATCTGCGTCCAACACATGTATCAGCCGATGCGCGAACCAAGACGACGGAAATTGTTTCTGGACGATATAGAGCACCACCGGTCGCTTTGGCAGGGCGACAAGCTGCAGATCGTCAGCGGGGAGGGTAAGACCGGCGCCGCCCAGATAATCACAGTAATGACGGTAGTTGGTGGCATATTCCTCGGCGGCGGCCAGTGTTTTGAATAATGGCATGCGTTTGTAGGCGTGTCGATCGTCGTTGCCGATCTGGAAAATAGTGGAGATTTCGCCATAACCCAGGACAGTCCCCGGAATTTTGGATGCATTCAGATCGGCAGGATTTAAACCATGCTCGAATCGTTCCAGAAAATTGGGATCATTATTCATTTTTATTTTTCCCGGATCTGGTTTTTAAGCGGGAGGTAATTTGTGACCCGAATTGCTGCAGGCGTTCCTTGCCGGCGTACAGCAGGCGCAGCCGCCGGGCGGCCGCCAGGGCGCCGTCCAGCTGGCTGATCGCCATCTCGGCCTGGGGCGGTGAAATTGTCAGGGGCGGCAGAAACTGACTGATCGAAGTATCGTTACCGGCGTATATCAATAGTAAATCATGATCATAGGCCGCCTTGGTCAAGATCGGGCCACAGAGGTCATCCTTTAATTCCAGTCCCATCATTAAACCAAGCTGTCGCAGGCCGACCAAAAATTTTCGGTGTTTCGGCCGCAGCCGGTCCACCCCCAGGCGAAACTGTTCTGCCAGCCGGACCACATGGGCAAGAAAATCGGGCGAAGAAGATATTTCCAAAACCCGCCGGGCGATGCGGCAACCGATTTCGGCGCCGCCAAAAGTGGAGATGTGAATAAATGGATCGGGATGAAAAACCTTTTCCAGCGGTTCGCGCAGCACAGTTGCGGATATCGGGTACAGACCACCGGACAACCCCTTACCCAGAACTACTATATCCGGCACGATATCATAATGTTCAAATCCCCACAGCCGTCCGGTGCGGCCCAGGCCGGTCTGAACTTCATCCAGGATCAGCAGGGTGCCGTTGCGGTCGCAAAGTTCACGTACGGTAGGAAGATAGTCCGCATCCGGAATGACCATCCCCAGCGTCGCAGGTACTGTTTCCAGGATCACTGCGGCCGTGTTTTCATCCAGGGCGTCTTGCAGGGCGGAAGTATTGTTGAAATCGATCTGCCGGAAACCGGGTGGCTGGGGACCAAACGGACGGCGGTATTTTTCATCGCCGGCCGCCAGCGCCAGACCGGTATGTCCGTGATAACCGCCCCGAGCGGAAAGTATATCCTCGCGGCCGGTATAGCCGCGGGCGACTTTAATCGCCAGATCAACGGCTTCGCCGCCACCTACCCCGAAAACTGTGTAAGTCAGATCCCCGGGCATCAGGTCGGCCAGCATGGTCGCCAGTTCGGCGCGCTCGCGGCTGAGTAAATGGTGGTTTCCGATATCAACTTCCGCCAGACTGGTCCGCAGTAATTCGATCAATTCCTCGTGGCGATGACCGAGATTAAAGACACCGCCGTTGCAGTGCAGGTTGAATAATCGCTTTTCACCGTCGATATCATACAGATAGGGACCCTGGCGTTTTCCCATTACGAAGTTCATTCCGTATTTCAGAAAGAAATCGGTTTTGGCGCTGGATACATGACGGTGAAAGCGATCCAGTGCTTTCTGTTTGGTGGAGGATGGTTTCATGATAGGGGAAAGTTCTTGCGACAGACGATCATAAACAAATGATTTTTAGAATCGTTGATGGAAATCAAATACTTCGTAATTTTACCGCTGTTGATATTAAATATCCCGGCCGACAGGCCTATAAACCAGGCAAAACAACATAAAACTAATTTGACAGATGCGCGATTTAAATAAATACCGACCACGTCCGCTGATCATTCGCTATCTGTCCGGCTATTTTACACTGTTCATGCTAAGTCTGGCTTCCCGGGTGAAAGTATACGGCCGGCAGTTCATTCCGGACCGTGGCCCGTACATCATCGCAGCTAATCATTTCAGTGTGCTGGACCCGATATTCATAATATACGCCACTCAGCGGCCGATTAATTTTCTGATGGCCAGCGATCAGGTTGTCGGCAACGACATGTTCTGGGCGCCGTGGATTTACGGTTTCATTCCCACCAACCGCAGCAAGTTGGCGCCCTCTACTATTAAAACTTCATTACAGGTACTGCGGAAAAACGAAATTCTGGGCATTTTTCCGGAAGCTACTTCCCTGGCTACCGAACTGCGACCAGCCAAGGAAGGCGCCGCCTATTTATCGCTGGCTACCAACGTGCCGATTTTGCCGGTCAGCGTCACCGGTCATAATAATCTCTGGAAAAATTTATTCCGCGGTGTCCGTCAGACCGTCACTGTTCGTATCGGTCGTGCCTTTGGTCCGTTTGAGCAGGAAGCCGACGGTAAATCCCGGCAGCAGTTATTGGAAGAGATCGGCCTGGAAATAATGTGCCGGATCGGTGCCTTGCTACCGGAAGAACAACGTGGCTTTGTGAAAAACCATGACCTGGTTTGGCGTTTCCGGGAAGAGAACGACCGCCATACTGGTTATAAATTTTAGGATTCTATTTTAAGCCGCGGCTGATTAATCAACAGGAACAGGCCGGCCAGAGTAATCACTCCGCCGACCAGCGAGTGCAGGGGCACGGCCTCGCCCAGCAGAAACCAGCCCAGGGCGGAAGCTACCAGCGGCTCACCCAGCGGCACGGCCGCCACCACCGAAGGCCGCACGAATTTTACGGCATGGTAAAAACTGGTATGACCGAACACGGTCGGTACAACTCCTAACAAGACCAACCAGAGATAATCTGACGGATCAACGGCCAGTAACCGGCCTCCGGACAGGCCGGTAAATACCAGCATTGTCAGTCCGCCGGCAAGATACAGACTGCGACTGAACACCAGCGATCCGGTATCGCGCCGAATCCGCTCGGTTAGCAGCAGGACCAGGGCGATCAGGACGGCGGCACCCAGACCTAACAGAGTGCCGATGGTGCTGCGATCACTGAAATCAAAACGGCCGCCTTGAATTATAGCCGCACCGACCAGGGCCGTTCCCAGTCCGATGATTATCCGTGAATTCCAGGAACGCCCCAGAATAAAACGTTCGGCTAAAACGGTGAAAAACGGGGCCATGGCCGAAAACAGGGTGGCGTTGGCAATGCTGGTATATTGAAGGGCGGCGAAGAAACAGGCGAAGTGTAAGCCCAGGAAAATTCCCGCCAGAGCCGAGAGCCGGCGATTCAATACGGTCATGACCGCTCGGGTACGTAAACCGGTATAGGTCCATAAAACAGTACTGGCTACGGCCATTCGCCAGAAGGCGATGGTCGCCGCCGGCAGGGCGGGGACCAGCCGCACAAAAATGCTGGCGGTGCTGACGGCCAGTAGTCCGAAAGCCAGCAGCAGTATGATTGCCAACCGGCTCATGCCGGGCCTCTGCCCGGAGTATTAAAAACGGTATTGTTTGTTTTCACTTTCCTCAACATGTTCTAAAATCTATGCTAATATTTTACAAAAATTAATTCGATTGAAAGAGTAATCATTAACTGTTATGGTTCTGGAAAAATCAAAGGAAATAAAATGCGTAGATACACAACGATAATGCTGATCGCCCTTAGTCTTGCTGCTCTGGTCGGTCCGCTCGCTGCCGACGATGCCGGTGTAAGTACAAGCATTAGTGGATTTATAAAGTTTGATGGTTTTTATGACACGCGCCAGGTCGTTTCCGCCCGCGAAGGACATTTCCTGCTGTATCCGGCCGGTATCAGTGAGGACGCGGAAGGCAATGATTTGAATGCCGTCAACAACATCAATATGGTGAATTTTCAGACCCGCCTGCGAGCCGACATCACAGCGCCGGATGCCCTGGGCGCCAAGGTTACCGGTCTGATCGAGGGGGACTTTTTTGGTGCGTCCAATGGCAATGAAAATGAGTTCCGACTGCGCCACTCGTTTGTGAAATTGAACTGGGGCGCCAGCCAGCTTCAGATCGGGCAGTACTGGTCACCGCTGTTTTCGACGGCGGTTTTTCCCCAGGTGGTGAGTTTTAATACCGGGATGCCGATTCAGCCTTTCGCCCGCAATCCGCAGATCCGTTACACCACCAAGGTTGGTGAAAACCTGACGGTGATTGGTGCCGCAACGATGCAGCGCGACGCCTTTCAGGAAATCAGCGGCCGTACAAAACAGCAGCAGTCCGGTCTGCCAGGCTTGCATCTTTTCGGAGAATTGGGTACGGCCAAGGCGCTAATCGGTGGCGGCGGGCATCTCCGTTTCATCCGTCATTCGGCCGGTGCCGATGTTTTCAGTTCAACGGTTTTTACGGCTTACGGAAAACTGGTCGGCGATAAACTGGCCATGCGCGCCAAAACTATCTACGGTGGCGACCTGGCCGATCAGTTGATGCTGGGCGGTTATGCGATACTGACTGACACAGTTACTACTGATGTGGAATATTTTCCGACCAGAAACCTCAGTACCTGGATTGACGTGATGACTTCCGGCGGAGCGGTGTCACTGGGTGTTTTTGCCGGTTATTCGACCAATCTGGGAATCGGCAGCGATCTGGAGCAGGATGTGATTCATGATTTTTCTGCGGCCCGGTCTCCCAATATTGCCGGCCTCTGGCGGGTGAGCCCGCGGGCCGTCTATAATGCCGGAAAACTGCGCTTTGCATTTGAGCTGGAAATCACCAGCGCGCTGTACGCCGGCGCCTATAAAGCGGATCTGTCCCCCAAAACGCTGTCTTCCGACGAGCGTGTGACTAACGTTCGGGGATTGCTGGCCACCTATCTGTTCTTTTAAAAATCAGATATTCGATAGAAAGAAATCAGCCGGGCGGGCCTAACTGCCCGGCTGATTTTTTATTTCAATACCACCGAAAAGAACTGTGCCGTTAAGATAGACGGTTTTAGTATCCGGTCCAACGCCGGCCCTGGTCTGGTTGGCGATCGATCCGAAGATCGGCGTACCGGAAGTGACAATCTGCCAGTCGGCGGGAACCAACAGTTCGATACCGCCAAACAGAGCCGTTAAATTGAAAGTACAATTATCGGCGGGAGCCGCGGCGGTCAGGTCGATTTCCAGGCCGCCGAACAGTGCCAGCCCTTCGCCGCCCCGTAATTCAGTGGCAACGATACGGTGTTCGCCGCCACTGAAAATGGCCGTATAGTTGAAATAATTTTCGTCGGTCCGGCTGGTGGTTTTTCCCCAGGGCCGGGCTTGGCCCCTGGTCCTGAAAATGATCTGCAACCCGACCAAAATCAGAATGACCGGCCAGAAGCGCCAGATACTGCCCCAGTTGATAATATCGAGCGTGGCCGACAGGCATACGGCGCCGATAATTACCAAGATTCCACCACCCGGCCGATCGTCGCTGCGCAGTTTGGCGATCCCGGCGGCAATCAGGATCAGCGGCCACCAATGAGCGATAAATCGCCCTAAATGAAGATGGTGAAAAGTGTCGAAAAGAAACAGGATACCAATAACGACCAGGATCATGCCGGCTACTGCCGAATGACTTTGTGGTTGACGGTGTTTACTCATTTGCGCCTCTTGGAAAGGTTGCGGGAATGGTTGTGCCATCCGGTGGAAATCAATAATTACGGGAAATATATCCTGTCTACTCCAAAATGAAAAGATTTAAATTGCCTGCGCCGAAACAAAGCAGGCTGGCGTTCAATATCGCCGTGGTCTTTGATTTAACAATTGAGTGATCATGACAATGAAAAAGTCCATCTTTATGAACCGGGATTGGTCTGGGCAATGGCCGGCGCCGCTGCTACCGGTAGACTTGCTCGATCGCAACGCGCTCGAAAAACGAGCCGTTAAGATTTTTGACCGGCGCCCCAACCTGGTTGCGGAAATTGAATCGTCACTTGGTCCCATAGTTGTCAAGCTGTTCGGCTGGCGCAGCCGGATACATTATTTTTTATCACCACTGATGCCCAGCCGGGCGGCCTTGAGCTGGCGGACCGCCCGTGCCCTGAGGCAAGCTGGTTCCCGCACGCCTGCCCCGATTGCAGTTTTAACTGACCGTTGTTTGGGACTGATCCAGACCAACCTGTTTGTCTGTGCCGCTATCCGGCCGCATGTGACCCTGCGGAAATTCCTGAAATCCGGTCCGGAAGAATCCGCGGTACTGACGGTATTCGCCGATCTGGCGCTCAGTCTGGCGCGGATGCACAACGCCGGAATTCTACACCGCGACCTGACGACCGGCAATTTTCTGGTTGATTCAGTAGGGCAGGTTCACATTGTGGACCTGAACAGGGCGCGGGTGTTGCGGCGCTTGACGGTCCGGCAGCGGTTGAACGATCTGGCCAAATTGAACTTTGGCCACCGGTACAACGAAAATCAGGTCCTGGTCACCGGATTTTTTACTGTATATGGCAATGAAAGTGCGGTGGCTGGTGACTGGGAGGCCGGCTATCGCCGGGCCCGCCGGAAGCTGCAGCGGTACCGGCGTGGCAAGGCGGCGTTGAAACGCCTATTCTTTAAAAAATAGTCCGATCTGGTGGGCGTGCAGGCCCGGTACGACCGCCCGCAGCTCCGCCAGGCGCAATCCGGCGGCTTTGGCTTCGGCGGCCAGTTGATCCCGAGCGATCATTGTGATTTTAGACGGCATTTTTACCAGCTTGCGGTGGGTGCTGTGAAACCAGGTTTCAATATAAATGGACGCCACTACGGCTCGCCGGCTGACGCGGGCCAGCTCGGTCAGGATCGCGATTCGTTCGTCGGCACCGTGGATGTGCTGGAGCAGCCGGAAACAGAAAACGCTGTCGAAATTACCATCCGGAAACGGCAGGTTGTCGGCTGCAGCTTCAACGGCCGGCGGATCGGAACAAATCCGCTGATTATAATATTCCACGGCAAAATGGTTCAGATCGGCGGCATATACCGTGCCGAAGGCGCGCAGTAAACCGTGAAATCGACCGAAGCCGGACGGCGCATCCAGAATTGTGTCGCCCAGATCGTGGCGGCGGAACAAGTCCGCCACCAGGCGTTGCTCGCGGTTGCTGATCCAGCGTTGATCCCAGGTCCGATAACGTTTATTGGCGTAGCGTTCGACCTGGTCCAGGGTTTTCCAGATTTTATAGGCCATCGGTTCAGTTGTTTCCTGTTGGCATTAAGTGTTATTGGTACAGCGAAAAGACCCAGGCGCTTTCTGCGGCGGACAGTGGTTCACCGAGTGTCGCAGCAGCCTCGACCTGCTGGGGATTGCGCTGACCCAGTAGAACGCAGCCGGTCGGCGCGTCGGTCAGCAAAGCGCCGGAAAGGCCGTGCAGCACGGGCTGGGGATGTGTGGCGAAACGTTCTTCCAGCAAACGGCGGTTGGTTTGGGTGCGGGCGATGAAGCCGGCATCGCGGAACTCGGGTACGCCGGAGCGGAAATCACCGGCTGTAAATGTAGCCGGAGCATTATATTTACCCGTCAGCAGACCGTGCCGCAGAGGCGAAAAAAACACGACGCCGGTATTGTTGTCGTTGATCCATTGGCGCAGGCCGCTGGCGGCATAGTCGTCGTCCCGAACGTTACGGTAGGGCTGAATTACGTCGGGGTTTATACGATCGACGACTTTCATGATTTTGCGACAATTCCAGTCCGAAAGACCGATAAACTGGATTTTACCTTCCTCCCGGAATTGCAGCATTGCTTCCAGCGCCGGCTCGAGCAGTTCATTTTTCTTCCCGAACAGACAGTGATGAAAATAGAACAAGTCAACCATGTCCACCCGCAGGTTTTGCAGGGTTCTTTCCAAGCGTTTCCGCATGAGCGTCGGATGGTAATAATGCGGGTAGTCGCCCTGATTCCAGCCGACCTTGGAGGCCAGGAAAATTTCTTCCCGCGGCACGGTTTCGAAGGCCCGCCCGATCAGCTGTTCCGAATTACCTTCGCCGTAAACATCGGCCGTATCCCAGTGATTGATTCCCAGTTCCCAGGCCCGGATCAGGGCCGCTTCCGCCAGGCGATCATCATGGCCGGACCAGCCGATCGGTTGCCCGCCGGCACTGCTGTTTGGCCCGCCGTGCGCCCAGGTTCCAAAGCTGACAGCCGACACGCTCCGCCCGGTTCTGCCTAAAATGATTTTTCTCATGATTGATCCTTCAAATTCTTATGTCGGTCAGAAATAACGCGCATTAATTTAGATAATAATCGTTTATACGGTCATAGCCGGAACAGCCGCTTGATCCAATGGACGGTTTCGGCGATGGTGCAGACGTTAGTAAATTGACGCATGCAAAAATACGCGCACTCAATCTTGCTGCCGGTACTAGTAGTGACCGGACAGTTACTAATCACTGGTTGTGGAACGACGCGGCCGAACTTTAAAACACTGGCGCAGACTGATCCGGAGTGGGTTCTGGCCCATGAAGATTCACTGCTGGCGGCCTGCCCTAACAGCGAAGAACTGAAGCAGGTTCTGGTTGAACTGTATCTGACTAACGGGTGCGCCGCTTACGCTGCCGCTGACTGGTCCGCGGCCACGGATAATTTCGAGCATGTTCAGGTTCTTCATCCCCGCCAGCGTGAAGCGCGCTATTGGGCGGCCATGTCGACCGGCCAGTTTCATTTCAAACGTGGCGGCCCCAACGATTTATGGGAAGCGATTGTCAAATTCGGCGAAGCGGCCGTGCTGGACACTGCCAGCGCCGCACCACATTATTGGCTGGCCCGCAGCTATGAGAAAAAAAATCATGATGATTTTGAATTAATACTCGAAGCCTACGACAAGGCTTTCAAAAAAGGGCTGCCGCCGGAGCTGACCAAAGAAGCCGAGGATCTGCGGGCGGCTGTTTTGCACCGCAAAGAAATTTATGAAGCGTTTTGGAAATAAAAACCGAGGAGAAAACATGACACCGCTGGAAACCTTAATAAAGGAACTGAAAATTATCGCCGATCTGCAGGGCGCTTCGTCCTTGTTGCAATGGGATCAGGAAACCTATATGCCCGAAGGCGGGGGAGCCAGCCGGGCCGATCAGATCGCCCTGCTGGACAGTCTGCGGCACGAGCGTCTGGTTGGTCCCGTAGTGCGCGGAGCGCTGGGAGAACTGGTGGACTTGGAATCGGGTCAGCCCGACGCCCAACTGACGGCGGAGCAGGAGCGCCTAGTCCGCGAGATCTGGAGTAATTACCACCGGGCCGCCGCCCTGCCAAAGGAATTCGTGGAAGAATATTCACAGACCACGTCAATGGCCCAGCAGGTCTGGGCGCAAGCCCGGAAAGCCAATGATTTTGGAAAATTCCAACCATTTTTGGAGAAAATCGTCGACCTGAAATTCCGTGAAATAGATTATCTGGGGGTCAAGACCACACCCTACGACACATTGCTGGATTATTTCGAACCGGGAATGACCTCGGCGGAAGTGACCCGGCTGTTCGAGGCGGTCAAGGTGCGGCTGGTACCGCTGGTGCGGAAAATTGCCGAATCG
>JBDRBK010000154.1:0-44224 GCA_043822705.1 Fidelibacterota bacterium | reverse complement strand
GATTATCTGGGGGTCAAGACCACACCCTACGACACATTGCTGGATTATTTCGAACCGGGAATGACCTCGGCGGAAGTGACCCGGCTGTTCGAGGCGGTCAAGGTGCGGCTGGTACCGCTGGTGCGGAAAATTGCCGAATCGCCGGTCGACACCGAGCGCCAGCTACTGGAAAAGGATTATGCCGTGGACCGGCAATGGACTTTCGGCGTGGAAGTGCTGAAGGATATGGGCTACGACTTCAAACGTGGCCGCCAGGACAAATCAGCCCATCCGTTTACCACCAGCTTTCACCCCACCGACGTGCGGATTACCACCCGGTTCAATAAAAACAACCTGGCCTCGGCGCTGTCCAGTACGATCCACGAGGGCGGGCACGCCCTCTACGAACAGGGCCTCGATACGGACTGGTACGGCACACCATTTTGTGATGCCGTATCGTATGGAATCCACGAAAGCCAGTCGCGGTTGTGGGAGAACCTGGTCGGCCTGAGTCAGCCGTTCTGGTCCCACTACTACCCGAAACTGCAAAAGCTTTTCCCGGAAAACCTGGGGTCTGTTTCACTGGAGCGCTTTTACCGGGCGATCAACACCGTGGCCCCGACGCTGATCCGGGTCGATGCCGATGAGGCCACCTACAACCTGCACATCATGCTGCGATTCGAAATTGAGCGCATGGTCATCAACGATCGCCTTCCGATCGCGGAGCTGCCCCGGCTGTGGGATAACAAGATGGAGGAATACCTCGGTATCCGTCCCGATTCCGACGCCAACGGCGTTCTGCAGGATGTGCACTGGTCCTTCGGCGGTTTTGGTTACTTCCCGACCTATGCCCTGGGAAATCTGTACAATGCACCGATGATGAATCAGGCTCGCAAGGAAATTGCCGGCCTGGACGGAAAAATCGACGCCGGCAACCTCCTGCCGCTACGGGAATGGTTGCGCAAAAAGGTACATCGGGTCGGCCGCCGTCGTACCGCCGGCGAGTTGATCGTCGATATAACCGGCGAAAAACTGTCAGCCGAACCGTTCATGGATTATCTTGAAACCAAGTATAAAGCAGTCTATTCATTATAGTAGCTTAACCTTAATTATAGGTATAAATAGTCGTCCGGGGTCTTGCAAAGACCCCGGATTAATTCTTGACATTTGTTTTTACACGCAGTTATATTAGCTCGTCGGTGTACGCTAACATCGACGACTTGCGAATCCGAGGTAAATGATCATGTTTCTGGGGAAACTATGAAGAAAATCCTATTGTATTCAGCCATGTGCGCCCTTTTCAGCACAGTGTTGTGGGCTAAGGGTGTGTCAATTTCCGGCGTTGTGGTCGATCCCAAAGGTGAGAAAGTAGAGGAAACACCAATCCTGCTGCTTAATGCCGAGGAGACCGCGGTCGGCCGTGCCGAAACCGGCAAAGGCCGCCGGAAAGGGGGAGAATTTGAGTTCGACGATGTTCTGCCCGGTGCCTATACCATCAAGATTGATGGCGGCGGCCGGGGCAGTGCCAATCAGCGCATCACGGTTGGTAATGATAATATCAAGGACCTGGAAATCACCCTGGCTGTCAAAGTTGCGGCACAGAAAGTAACCGCTGCCGAAGTGCCGGCAACCGGTGCGACACCAGTCGGCGGGACCGATCAGAATTACATTATCAACGAGCTCAGCTTTGAATTGAAGAAAATGGCGGCCGAGATTAAACATCTCAATTCCGAGGTGGAAAATCTGAAAGCTCAAAGCAAGATGTGGGTCAACCCGCTGGCGATCTATTCCAAGGAAATAATTCTGAAAAACGGCAGTACCGTATTTGGTAAAGTCGTGTACCAGGATGAAAAAACCCTGAAAGTCGAGACGCTGCTGGGTTATCTGGTTATCGATCGCAGCACGATTGTTCGTATTATCGACAATGTAGTTTCGGAAGAAACCCAGGAATATGTGCCTGAGCAGATTCGTGATTCCTATTCACCGCCGCCGATGCCCAAACTGGCCGAACCCAAGTACACCGCCGCTGGTACCGCCGACCGCGATGCCGGCAAGAAATATTCCGCTAACTGTGTGCTGGTCGGCAATATTAACGAAACCAAGGATAAGCAGGGCAATATTGTATTCGCCGGCGAAATCAAGAATATCGGCGGCCGCCGGGCCGATTTTGTCAAAGTCGACTTTGTATTTCGCAAGAACTGGAGCGGCGAAACCAAGACCCTGACTACTTTTATCCGGGGCGCCTTCCATACTTTTGATTCCGGGATCACTACCGATGCCACCCTGCTGCCGGGTGCAGTGGGGAGCTTCGAGTTGTATGTGCCGCATTCATTCGGTTCATTCATCGGCTATTCCTACGTTATCGACTGGGAGGAATACGAATAATGCAACCGTCACCACCGGCCGCCACCAACCGGCTGCTGGTAGGACTGTTTTTCATTGCCTGTAGTCTGGTCGTCCTGCCGGGCCAGAGCGCCGAGCAGACATCCATGGCAGATATATTTTTTCTGGATCTGGGAATCGTGATCGAGCCGGTCACCGGCAACGAACAGTATTCCCGGCTGGTGGCCGCGCCATCGGACGATATAAAATTCCGGATCAATAAAATCAAGAGCGGCGCGGTGTATATGGCCACTTCCAAGGAAATGTTGGGCACCCTCGATCGCATCAATCTGCGGATCGCATCGCTGGAAAAATCATTCCATTCCGAGATGAATCGCCTGCGTCGCGAGAACGAGGAATTACGCGAAATTCTGGCGGAGATGAATACAGCCCCGGTTTCGCAACTACCGGTCCTGGCAGAAAAACCGGTAGTTAAGGAAACACCACCGCCGGCCGAACCGATCGCCCGGAACCTGCCACCGCAACAACCCCAGGAAGCCGTCACCCAAAAACCGGCCCCGGTTGCTCCGGTTGTCACTCCGCCAGTGCCGAAGTTCGACCAGTCCGAATATATGGCCGGTGTCTTTGCCTATCAACGGGAAGATTTCAACAAAACCCTGGAGCATTTTCAGCAACTAGTGCTGGATGATGTGAGTCCGCGGACCCAGGCCAATGTGATCTACTGGATGGCCGATTCACAATTGCGCCTGACTAATTACACCGAAGCCCTGGTGCTTCTGGACCGGGTCATCGCTCTGGGCGACAGTGAACGCCGTGACGACGCCCTGATTCAGAAAGGTCTGTTATATCGCAAGTTGGGGCGGGAAGACCAGGCCCTGGTCTGGTTTGAGAAGCTGGTGTCCGACCACCCGGCCAGCGAATATGCCAAGCTGGCCCGAATGGAGCTTAAAAAAGCGGAAATGGTACCATGAAAAAAGCTCAGTCAATAATCCTTGTTCTGTTGCTGACCGGTTATGCCATCGCCGGTACGCGGGTGGCCTACACCCGGCCCGGCCCGATGATGAAAATTCCTTACAGCACGGTGATGCGCAGCGAAAATCTGTTCACGGCGGGATTCGGAACCGAAATCCACAATTTCACCAACCTGAATATGGCCAAGGGCGTTTATTTCGACGCTGAGCTGGGCCGTAGTTTTCTGCTGGGTTTCAGCTCCGTGCAGGGGGCCGACACGACTGCCCTCAGCCGGATCGGCACCGTGCCCTTCACCGCTCCGGTGGAATTCGGATTTCACATGCAGTTCAAGCTGTATTCCTACGAAGATATTTCCATCTCGGCCGGTTTACAGGATATAATTTTTCAGAATTCCGGGAACGACAGTGGTCTGCAGCTTGATCCCGACAAACTCTCTTTTTTCGGTATTATCAGCAGCGAGAAGAATATCGGCTCGTACCGGATGAGTACTTATATGGGCTTCGGTACGGGCAGCCTGGCCACGATTGATACGGTGGAAACCGACACCGCCACCGGAACGCGCACCGGCGTCTTCGCCGGTTTTGTTCTTAACACCCCCTATCTGGGCCGGGGGGGGGGCTTGGACCTTGTGGGTGAATTCGACGGAACGGGTATCAATGTGGGACTCCGCATCCCCCTTACCTCGGATTATCGCCTGAACCTAGGATTCACCCACATAGAAAAATTACCGGATTGGGATACACCCTACTGGGCCGGCCATCCCGGGGTGACCGTCGGACTGGAAATGTCGGTCCCACGGGCCCGGCAGAAAACGCCGCCAACGGTGACCGAGACCGGTGCTCCGGTAACTATCAACGGAAAATTGAAACTGCCCGGAACCGATCCCTATGAATCGCTTTCGGGACAGGTTGATTCGACCCTGGCCCTGGCGGATGCCGCGGTGCTGACACTGCGCGATTCCATGGCTCTGGTACAAAATGAGATGCGCAACCTGATGGTCCGGTTGTCGGCCATGGAACAGCGCGGCCTGCATCTGGAAGATTCGCTGAAATCATTGAAACTTTCCAGCAATGTGATCGAAAAAAACATGAACGAGGCGTTACGGCACCTGTCCCGATCGCTGCGCTATTTTTACGCCGGCGACTACCGGGAGGCTCTGCAGGAAGTCGAAACCGCCCTGGAACTGAATCCCAACCTGGCCTTGGCCTATGCCCGCCGCGGATCGATCTACTATAAATTAGGGGACGTGCAACGCGCCACGATCAACTGGAACCTGGCCCTGCGAATGGATCCGGAATACGAGGATGTGCGCAACATCCTGAAAGCACTGCACGAGAACAGACTGAAATCCACCAGTATCATTGATGAATAGGATTTAGTATGGATATTGCAACTATTATCGGAGTGATCGTCGGACTTGGTTCCATCGGTGGTGGAATTTATGTGGCCGCCACGGCTGCCGGCGCCGGCATCATGGGCTTCGTGTCGATGTCGAGCTTATTAATCGTATTCGGCGGCATGATCGCTTCTTTATCGGTGGCCTTTCCGATGCCCGATCTGGCCAAGCTGACCACGGCGATCAGCGTGGTTTTTCGTGGCGGTGTGATCCGCCTGGCCCCCTTTGTCGATGAAGCCGTCCGTGTTTCCGAAATCGCCCGCAAAGGCGTACGGGAATTGGAAACCGGGCTCGAGACGATCAGGAATCCGTTTTTCCGGGACGGCGCCCAGATGGTAATCGATGGCTATTCCCTGGAAGAAATGACGGAAATTTTACAGACCCGCATCGAGTACCGGGAAATCCGTGAAAAAAGTCAGGCCGACCTGCTGAAAACAATGGGCGTAATGGCGCCGGCCTGGGGTATGATCGGAACGCTGATCGGTCTGGTGATCATGCTAGCCGGTTTCGGCGGCGAAGGCGGTGGCGGAACCGAGGCGCTGGGCGTTGGTATGTCGGCCGCATTGATTACAACTTTTTACGGCGCTGTATTCGCCAACCTGTTTTTCCTGCCGATGGCGGCGAAATTTCAGCAGCGGATCACCCATACCAGCTCACTGCAGTCGATGCTGATCGAAGCAGCCCGGCTGATCCACCAGCGCAAACACCCCCTGATCGTGCGCGAAAAATTAAATTCATTTATCCCGCCTAAAGAATGGAAGCGGGAGTAGCGATCGGCGGCAATGGCAGCTACAGCAAGTGAAATAAAAAAATACAAAGCCCGCGGCGCTCGGGAAGTTGAAGAGGGGCTGCCGGGGTGGTTCGCCACCTTTGCGGACATGATGACCCTGCTGCTGGCGTTCTTTGTTTTACTGGCGGCAATTTCCACGATTGATCCGGTCAAGCTACAGGAAATGGCCGACTCGATGGGTAAGAAAGTCGGCAAGAAAACAAAGGAAGGTAAGGCCATGAACCTGGCGGACGTCAAGGCGGCCGTAAAAAAAATGGTGAAGGAAAATAAAGATTTACAGGAAAACGTGGAAATCAGCACCAGCCCCAAAGGTGTGACGATCGGCATTTCATCGGATATCAGCTTCAGTTCCGGCTCGGCGGAACTCCAGCCCGGCATCATCGGAATTCTGGCAAAATTCGTACCGACGATCAACGACCCCAACAACAAGTTTCCGATCGCCGTTGAAGGACACACCGACAGCGATCCCTTGCCACTCCGGTTTCAGGAAAAATACGAAAGCAATTGGGAACTGTCTGCCGCGCGGGCGGCAAAAGTAGTCCGAAAACTGATCGAATTGGGTGTCGATCCAACCCGCCTGGAGTCGGTCGGACTGGCGGAATTCCTGCCGCGCGATCGCCCCACCGACCGGGTTTTGACAAGAAATATGATTCCACGCTATAATCGCACCGAAGTTGAAAAGGCGCGCAATCGCCGGGTGGAAATCACCTTCAAAGCCGGCAACTGACAAGGAGCAAGAGAGCAATGTTCGGTGTAGAAATTTCTATTCATGACAAGGAGTTATTATGATTAAACGGTTGTCAGCGAAAATAACAATATTAGCGACCGTTGCCCTGTTATCTAATCTGGTGAGCGGTCAGGAAACAAGTTATCTGACCCAGAAACTGATGCTGGAAAATGATATTCGTAAGAAGATTACGGAAGCATTATCCAAAATTATCGATCAACAGAAATACGTCATCGATGTCAGTGTCGATCTGGAGCTTTCCAGCGAGGTGCAGGAACAAATCACGGTAGCTCCAAGTACCGAGGCCGGTCGCGCCGGAGAGCTGGACGAATTGACCAGTGCCGTTGCGGCGGGCAGCAAGAAACTGGAGACCGGCCGCAACACCGACAGTTATTTGCCGATTCCCGGTTTTGAATTCGAGATGAGTGGGTCCGACGACGAACCGGAAGTGGTAGCGACGGAAAAAATAGTCGCGGAAACCACCTCTTCACAGGGTGGCGACCAGATCGTATCGCGGGTCTTGACCGACAAGCGGCTTTCGGTCGCCCGGATCCGCAAAATGGATATCAGCCTGATTCTGCAGGAAGGTGCTGCCCCGGAACTGGTCGAGAACATTCGCCAGATTGTAATGGTAGCCGCGCGCTACAACCGGGCCCGCGGTGACGCCCTGAGCATTATGACGGCCTCCTTCAAAGAGCGGCGCGACCAGCGTTCCGCCGAAGCGATTCTTTTAAAGAGCATTGCCGACAAAGTTGACGCCATCGAAAAACAGCGGGTAGTCGAGAGTGCCGCCGCCGAAGCCGATTGGCGCCAGGAACTGGAACAGTATAAACAGGCCGAAGTCCAGCGCCGGGACCAGGAACGCAGTTATTTTCAGACCGAACTGGACAAGCTGGAAACGGCGGCCCGCGCCCGTGCCTACGAGCAGCAACGCCGTGATATTCTGCAGCGCGATTCACTACGGCTGATTCAACTGAATAATGAAATTCAGACCCTGCGCAGTCAAATGGAAGCGCCTACGACCCCCGACGCTGAAATTCAGGCCGCCCAGTCCCGGGTTCAGCAGGTCGAGACCGAGCGTTCGGCACTGGATGCCCAGATCAGCGAAAAAATTGCCACACTCGAAGGCGTTCAGGCGGAACTGGATAAAATCCAGGGTGGCATGAATAATCTGCCGCTCTACCTGATGGGGTTTGTCACCCTGCTGGCGGTGGTGGCCCTGGTGATCGTACTGGTCATGACCAATCGCTCCAAACCGCGTTATGCACCGCCACCCCCTTGGATGATGCCACCGCCGCGGCGCAAAAAAAAAAGAATTCAGGACAAGTTAGCTGAAGCACCAATGCCGCAACCGGCCGTAACAATTCCGCCACCGCCACCCGCACCGATCACACCGATCACACCAGTCACACTGCCGCCGGTCGAGGTTGAGGTGAGCAGCGGACCGGATCAGGGTGTCGTGCAGAGCGAGATTAATGATATGCGTAAGGCGGTCGTCTCGATGAGCGTCGGCCAGCCGGAAACGGCCACGCGGATTGTCCGCGAGTGGATGGGCGAGGAAGCGCCGCCGCCGCCACCGGAACCGGTAGCTCCACCGGCGGAAGTAGAAGCGCCGGATACAGGGAAGAAAAAGAAAAAATAATAAGGTCAGACTATGATCACAGATTATAACCGGTTATCCGGACTGCAGAAAGTCGCCATCCTGTTTTCAGTTTTAGGTGAAAGTCTGGCGATGACCCTGATCAAGGGGATTTCCCAGACCGATCTGCGCCGGGTAAGGGCCACCATTCGCGAGCTTGGATCGGTGTCCTTTACCGTTAAAAAACGGGTAATCGAAGAATTTTATTTCAGTTTTATCAGCGAAAAATTCCAGGAAGCCGGTGACGAACCCAAACGCCCCTTCGGTTTCATGGACCCGCTTACCGACGAACAGGTGGTCGCCCTGCTGGTGTCGGAATCGCCGCGCGTGATCGCAATCGCCATCGCGCAATTGCCGCAGTCCCGCCGCATGCTGGTGCTGGGCCGCCTGGACGCCGAGACCAAAGGCCGGGTCCTGATCGATATGGGTAACCTGGTCGATATTCCTCTGGAAGGCGTTGTCGATGTGGCCCGCGACCTGGAGGATAAGTCGCATTTCCTGCCGCGGACGGTGAATTTCTCCCGCGGTGGCGGCAAAGATATTGCCGATATTTTAGGCGAGATGGATCCGGAAGACGAACGGAAATATCTGGAAGCGATCACCAACGAAGATCCCGATCTGGCGCGGGCGGTGAAAAAACACTATCTGACCTTTGAGGATATTTTTGAAATTTTCCCCGATGGACTGTTACGCGACCTGATGAACTCGGTCGAGCTGGACACGATCGCCATGGCCATGAAAGGAATGGACGAGGATATCGTCAATCATGTTCTGGAAAGCCTGCCGCAGAAAAAACAGGCCATGTTCGAACCGGTCGAAGGCGCGGTGGCCAAACGTGAGATCGACAAGGCCCGCAAAACGATCGTCCAGGCGGCTCGCCAGATGGAAAAAGCCGGCGAGTATAAACTGGAAGATCTGGCCGGCGGCAGCGAGATGGTTGAATAACGCCGAGCATTAAAATTAGCCAATAAGCCTCCGGCCTACGGGGGCTTTTTTGTTTATCCGCGGCATGACCGTGCCGCCAAATGATTTCTAACTGAATTGTGCCAGGCTTAATTTTGATCCGATCAATTTCTTCAAAGAGGTATAGATATGTCGGATAGACCGCAGTTTCGAACAGTAATCGAACCATTCATCATTAAATCCGTCCAGCCGATTCGCATGACCACGGCGATCGAGCGGGAAGAATACCTGCGGGAGGCGCATTATAACCTGTTCAAGATCGAGGCTCAAAATGTGCTGATCGATTTATTGACCGACAGCGGTACCGGCGCCATGAGCTCGGAACAATGGGCCGCGATCATGCGCGGTGACGAATCCTATGCCGGCAGTGTCAGTTATCAGCGTTTCGAGGCGGCGGTAAAAAAGATTTTCGGTTTTACCCACGTGATTCCGACCCATCAGGGCCGGGCGGCGGAACGAATCCTGTTCTCGGTGATGTGCCGGGAAGGCGACGTCGTGCCCAACAACACGCATTTTGATACCACCCGCGCCAATGTGGAATATCGCGGCGCCCAGGCCGTGGATCTGGTGATCGACGAAGGCCGCGACCCGTCCTGCCTCCATCCATTCAAGGGCAATATGGACCTGGAAAAACTGGAGGCCCTGATTAAACGAGTCGGCGTAGAAAAAATACCGCTCTGCATGTTGACGGTGACCAATAATTCCGGCGGCGGCCAGCCGGTATCGATGGCGAATATCAAAGCCACACGTGCCCTGCTCAATAAGTACGGCATTCCGCTGTATTTCGATGCCTGCCGCTTTGCCGAGAACGCCTTTTTTATCAAACAGCGGGAAAAGGGCTACGAGAATACATCAGTGCGGGAAATCGTGCAGGAAATGTTCAGCTACGGCGACGGCTGCACCATGAGCGCCAAGAAAGACGGAATGGCCAATATCGGCGGTTTTCTCTGCACCAATGAAGGCGACCTGGCCCGGCAGGAAAAAGATCTGCTGATCCTGACCGAAGGCTTCCCGACTTATGGCGGCCTGGCCGGCCGCGACCTGGAAGCAATCGCGGTGGGGCTGGAAGAAGTGCTCGACGAAGATTACCTGCTGTACCGCATTTCCGAGGCCAAATACCTGGGCGACGGACTTACCCGCCTGGGTTACCCGATCGTGCAGCCACCCGGCGGTCACGCCATCTATATCGATGCCAAGGCGCTGCTGCCCTGGATACCGCCGTTGCAGTATCCCGGCCAGGCCCTGTCGGTGGAACTGTACCGCACCGGCGGCATCCGCACGGTCGAGATCGGTTCGGTCATGTTCGGCAAGGTGGACCACAAGACCGGCAAAGAAACGCCCGGTGCCATGGAACTGGTACGCCTGGCCCTGCCGCGCCGCACCCACACCCAGAGCCACATTGATTATGTTCTGGAAGTGGCGAAAGAAGTCTTCGATAAAAAGGAAAAAATTCCCGGCTATCGGATCACCGAGCAACCGCCGTTCCTGCGGCATTTTACGGCCAAGTTCGAACCGGCGTAAGTATTAAATACTAAGGCACAAATGTCACGGAGAACACTGAAAATCTAAGATAGTTTTTTATTTATCATTTTTAGAATTTTAATTATTTCGGATGCACTTTCTTTGAATTCAATTTCAGCTTCGGCGGGATTTTCGTTTATCCAATCTTTTACACTTTCAAGGAGAATAGCCTTTTCTTTTTTCTTTTGTTGCTTGTCCGTAATAGATAAAACTCTTTTTACCTCGGGCTCAAAAACTACAGGGTAATATTTTTCGAAATCATGTTCAGAAAATTGTCCAAATTGTTCCACCGACCATCCTGAAGCGGAATACTTTTCTTTCATTTTTAAAATAATATCATCTTCAATTTCACCGGAATCAATATAGACCCAAACCTTGTTTTTATATGTTGGCTCAAGATGAAGAAAAACAAATAAGCGATTAAAATCTTCGAACTTTGATTTGACCTTACTGCTTGATCCAGCGGAAAAGGTTCGTAGTTTGTACTTGAGTTGTGGAACGCACCATTTAATAAAATAATCTCGTATCAATACTTCAGCAGATGATTCCTCTAAAAACAACCAACCTTTCCATAAATCGAAATCAAAGAGATCGTATCCTAAATCTTCTAATATTTGTCTTCTTTCGATCGGGTTGTTTTGTATTTCTTTCATTTCCGATAGAAACAATGCTGGTCGTTTTTCATCATATTTTTCGTTGGTAACAGAAAACACTTTTGTTTGTTCAAAAGCGCCCAAATGCTTCATTACAATATTGGAGTGAGTAGAAATAAAAAACTGATTTTTCAATAATTAAATCTAAAAGCAATTTGAGTGCCTTAGGATGAATATCATTTTCAGGTTCTTCAATAAGAAATATTTTGTTTTCAGCTACGCATAAATCTGTGATCAAGCCCAAAATATTTACGACTCCATCACCCATCGCAGATAAAGTAATATTTTCATTATTCCTTATAAAATACACAGCTTGTTTGCCGTTAGAACTAGCAATTGAGGAAATTCTAAAACTTAAAATGTCATCACAGGCTTTTAAATATTCACTGTTCGCTGGTTGAAATTCTGGAGTAACAAGCCTATCAATTTTGGCAAATAAATTTGAAAAATTCCCGGTTATTGAATTTGCAACACTATCGTTAATAGCATCATTAAAGCTTGCAACTTTCCTTTTTGAGAGATATGGATATATTAGATTTTCAGGTTCTTTTGGTGGAATTTGGCCTAAACTGCTATTACCTAGTTGACCTCGATTAATTTGCAGATTGCCGCCGGTCAACATCTTTAATATATATTGAGAGTGTGAATCAAGTTTCATTACTGGTGGATAATTACCTTTTACATACAATCTTATTTCACCATTCTGTTCACCAATAGTAATATCTCTTTTTTGTAACACATTAGGGTTTTGTAATATATATATGGAGTTTATTATAGTGGATTTACCAGAGTTATTTGGCCCCACAAACACATTAATTGTAGTGGATAATTCAGTTCTTTCCAGATGTTTAAATCCGCGGACATTAATTAATTCGATTCCGGTTACTTTCATACATTACCCCTTTAAACTATCTAAATATAAGAAATTAAAATATACTCATGAGGTATAAAAAGGGCACACCAGAGGCGTGCCCTTTATGCATTCTCGATTAGGTATCGATTATTTATTTTTCAGCGTTGCGTGGGCGGCAGCCAGTCGGGCAATCGGCACCCGGAAGGGTGAGCAACTGACGTAATTCAGGCCGGCCTTGTGGCAGAAATCGATACTGGCCGGGTCGCCGCCATGTTCGCCGCAGATACCGATCTTCAGATCTTTGCGGACCTGGCGGCCTTTTTTCACGGCGATGTCGATCAACTGTCCGACGCCGGTTACATCCAGACTCTGGAAAGGATCGTGAGCCATGATTTTATTCTCCAGGTACATGGGCAGAAAGCCGCCGATGTCATCCCGGGAGAAACCGTAGGTGGTCTGGGTCAGATCATTGGTACCAAAGCTGAAGAATTCGGCTTTGGCGGCGATCTCGTCGGCAGTCAAACAGGCGCGCGGCAGTTCGATCATCGTACCGACCAGGTACTTGAATTCGACGCCGGTTTCTTCCATCACCTGAGCGGCGACACTGCGTACGATCACTTCCTGGTTATTATACTCGGTATAGGTACCGACCAGGGGAATCATTACTTCCGGCCGGACGTCCACACCGGATTTGGTCAGTTCGGCGGTTGCTTCGAAAATAGCGCGGGCCTGCATCTCGGTAATTTCCGGATAGGCCACGCCCAGGCGACAACCACGATGGCCGAGCATGGGATTGAGCTCATGCAGGGAAACAATGCGGTTTTTTATTTTTTCCACCGGAATGTTGACGGCGGCGGACAATTCCTGTATCTGGGTCTCATCCAGGGTGATGAATTCGTGCAGCGGCGGGTCCAGCAGACGGATCGTGACCGGCAGTCCTGCCATCGCCTTCAGGATGCCCTTGAAATCATCGCGCTGGAAAGGCAGCAGTTCGTTGACTGCGGCCCGGCGTTCTACCACGGTTTCCGCCAGGATCATCTTGCGCATGGCCATGATCCGCTTGGGATCGAAGAACATGTGCTCGGTGCGGCAGAGACCGATTCCCTCGGCGCCGAATGCACGGGCCTGGGCCGAGTCGGCAGGACTATCAGCATTGGTACGGATGCCCAGGGTCCGGGTTTCATCGGCCCACTGCATCAATTCAGCATAGAAGGGGTTGGAGTCGGGATCGGCCGGCAGTTGGGAAATCTGACCTTCGTACACAACGCCCTTGGTGCCGTTCATGGAAATCCAGGCGCCCTCCTTCAATGTTTTGCCATTGACGGTGATGGTCTTTTTGCGGCTGTTGATATTGAGAGCGCTGCAACCAACGATACAGCACTTACCCCAGCCACGGGCAACCAGAGCGGCGTGGGAAGTCATACCGCCTTTGGCGGTCAGAATGGCGGCGGCGGCATGCATGCCGTGGACGTCTTCCGGGGAAGTTTCATTGCGCACCAGGATGACTGTTTTGCCTTTTTTGGCCCAGGTTTCGGCGTCATCGGCGGTGAATACCACCTGACCGTAGGCGCCGCCGGGTCCGGCCGGCAGTCCCTTGGCCAGAGGATGCGCTTTAAGTTCTGATTGCGGATCCAGCATGGGATGCAGCAGCTCGTCTAATTGGCCGGGACCGACCCGTAAAATTGCTTCTTTCTTGGAAATCAATCCTTCGTGGAACATCTCCACCGCCATCCGCAGCGCCGCCAGACCGTTCCGCTTGCCGTTACGGGTCTGAAGCATCCACAGGGTGCCTTCCTGGATCGTGAATTCAATATCCTGCATGTCGCGGTAGTGCTGCTCCAGTTTGGTGCGGATACCGTCGAGCATGGTGTACAGCTCGGGCTTGAATTTTTCCAGGGAGATATGATTCTGACTCTCGCCGGTGCGGGTGGCTTCATTCAGTGGGTTGGGGGTGCGGGTACCCGCCACTACATCTTCACCCTGGGCGTTCTGCAGCCATTCGCCATAAAATAGATTTTCACCGGTGGCGGGGTTGCGGGTAAAGGCCACGCCGGTGGCGCTTTCGTCGCCGAGGTTACCGAAAACCATCGTCTGGACATTGACGGCGGTGCCCCATTCGCCGGGCAAACCTTCGATCCGGCGGTAGCTGATGGCGCGCCGTCCCATCCAGCTCTGGAAAACGGCCTTAACGCCGCCCCATAACTGATCCCAGGGATCATCGGGAAATTCGGTTCCCAGCACTTCCTTGATTTTAAGTTTAAACTGTTCGGACAGCGTCTTCCAGTCGTCACCACTAAGATCGACATCGGATTTATAATTATGCGCTTGTTTATACTCATCCAGCAGTTCTTCCAACTGATGGCGGATGCCATCGCCATCGGCCGGTTCGATGCCGGCGGCCTTTTCCATGACAACGTCGGTGTACATCATGATCAGGCGGCGATAGGCGTCGTAAACAAATTTTGAATTGCCGGTCTTCTTGATCAGGCCGGGGATGGTTTTGGAAGTGAGACCGACATTCAGGACGGTCTCCATCATGCCGGGCATCGAAACCCGGGCACCGGAACGAACCGAAAGCAACAGCGGTTCGTCGACGTCGCCGAATTTTTTACCCATGATGGCTTCAATTCTTTTCAACACTTCTTTAACCTGCACATCCACCTCGGCCGGTAATTGCCGGTCGTTGGCGTAATAGGCGTTACACACTTCGGTTGTAATCGTGAAACCGGGTGGGACCGGAATCCCTAGGGCAGTCATTTCGGCTAGGTTGGCACCCTTGCCGCCCAGCAGGTTTTTCATATCAGCCCGGCCGTCGGCCTGACCATCACCAAAAAAATAAACGTATTTCATAATCTGTTTCCTTTTAGAGATCGATATTGTCTGAAAAATAAATCACTAAACTTACTCCGTTATCAAAGCAGCGAGCAAGAACTGGATTGGGTAATGCGGCAGTTCAGGCATGCTGATTATGAATACGCAGGTGAGTATTATCACAATCCATCCTGTGGATCATACATAAAAATTATATATAGAAATTGTTACAATTGCCCCGGCGTTGGGCATGGGAGGGTTTTTGCGGCAGTTAAAAATTTTATTTTTATCAGCCATTGCCAGTGGATTGATCTACGCCCAGGAACCTGTCGCCGTAATGGATTTTGAGGCTAACGGATTATCGGCCGACGAAGATAAGACGCTGATCGATCGCTTCCGCCTCCAACCGGCGGTAGCAACCGGGATATATACTTTTTCGGACGGTCACCGGCACGCCACGAATGAAATCGGCTGGCATCTGAATATAGCCTTGGACGAGATATTCCGGGTCGGTTGCGGCGTTTATAAAACAACCTTAGCTTTAGGCGTGGACTGGATTATGGCGGAAAAATATGCCGGTGATGGCGACTAGTTGCAGCGTTATCGCCAGAAGCCGTACCTGTATTATTCGATTCAGATCGGCGGCGATCTATACCAGCTTTCAATTCCATTGTCCGCCCAGGTAAAACTGATCTATCTGAATTCATTGGATTACTTGGCCCCCTATTTAAACATCACCTATAATATTTGACAGAAGCCCGGAATTCCGGTTCATCGCCACGATAAATAGGTTTTCGGGCGTATATTTATGACGATGAATTATCGTCTAAAATATGGCGGCGATGACTGCTACTGATAACATCGGGAAAGCTATCATTATTAATCGATTGGCGGTTTTAACCCTGTTCTTGGCAGGAGTAACCCTGTCGGCCGGTGACGCAGTGGATTGGGCAGCCTCAATGTTCAACCCGGCGGCCACCGAAGAATCTGCTATAATTCCGGAGATCGATGACGCCTATGGCGTTGCCTTCAAGGATCTGACCAACGACGGGCTACCGGATTTGTATGTCGTCCGTTTCCGCGAATTAAATCGCCTTTTTATTAATCGTGGTCCCGGCAAATCATTTTATGACCGCACGATCCGCTCCGGTCTGGGCGGCAACCTGAGTTCCCGGGGACGTAAAAACCTGGAGTTGGGGGCTTCGGTCGTGGATTTTGACAACGATGGCCGACAGGATGTTCTGATTGCCGGATGGGATCGGACCACCCGGCTGTTCCGGGGCGGGGGGCGTCTGACATACGATGAAGTAACCGATGAAGCCGGAATCGAGCGTCCGCTGAGCGGGAATTGCGCAATCTGGTCCGATATCGATCGGGATGGCGATCTGGATCTGTTTGTTACCGATGAACATGGCGAAAATCATTTATTTATCCAGAACCGGCCGGGCCGGTTTGAAAATCGAGCCCGGGAATATGGTATCGCTGATGAGCAAATCAGTCAGGGCGCTTCTTTCGGCGATCTGGACGGCGACGGTTTTCCCGACCTGTATGTCTGCAACTGGTTCGCGCCGGATGTTCTGTATCGCAATCAGGGTGGCAAATTATTTCAACGGATCGACCTGCCGCTGCCGCATCTGACTGATCCGCTGCGCAGCAACGGTGTCTGGATGGCTGATGTCGACAACGATGGCGATCTGGACTTACTGGTTACCGATCGCCAGCGGACCACGCGCCTGTATCGCAATGATTTGATGGCGGAAAACCGGAAATGGTTGTTTACGGATATCACTGCGGCCTCGGGCCTGATTAACCGCTATCCCTGCTACTCGGGCCTGATTGCCGACCTGAATAATGACGGCTGGCAGGATGTGTTTTTCGCCAATATTGGTCCCAACCTGTTGTTTCTCAATCAGGGTGCCGCCGGATTTGTACCGGTCTACCAACAGGAAATTCCGCCCGGTTCGCATCTGGAACATTACAGTACGGGTGCGGCTGTAGCCGATTATGACAATGACGGTGATTTGGACCTGTTCGTTTCCAACAAGGATACGCTATCCAACTTGTTTTCCAATCCCGGTACGGCGGGCCATTCGATCCGTGTCGCTTTATCGGGCAGCCACAGTAACCGGGATGGGATCGGGGGAAAGATCTGGCTGGAAAAAAGACTTCCCGGCGAAACCTGGAACAGCAGCGGCTACCGTGAAATCAGTGGCGGTCAGGGATATCTGTCAATCGGCGAGGGTGTCGCCCATTTCGGGGGAATCAGCGATGATGGAATATACCGGGTACGGATTGTTTTTCCGTCCGGAAAGGAAATAATTAAGGATAATGTTCATCCCGGTACGGTGATTGTCATTGCGGAATCCGCAGGTCCGGCGCATTGGTTCTTTACCGGTCTGCGGGCGGCGCGGCGGCTGGTGGCGCAGCCTGATTTCTGGAATAATTTCCTGCTGGTTACGGTGCTGGCCCTGGTGCTGAGCGGATTTGTAATCGTGGCAGTGCGGCGTTATCGCTGGAGCAACCGGCAAACGGCGGGATTCGTGGGTGGCACGCTGTTTTTCCTGATGCTCTGGCTGGGATTGCTGCCGGAGTATGGCCTGCGGCCGATTTTGTGGGGGCAACTGGTGCTGCTTTTAATCGAAATCAGCGCTGTTACCGGCTTCTCGGAACGAATCCGCCAACTGTCGCTTCGCCGCTACGGCTACCGCCAGGTTTTACGACACTTTTCCGAGCAATTGATTCTTATCCGCGACAATGCTGATCTGTATCGGGAGCTGGTGGATACGATTCAGACCACCCTGGCTACCAGATTCTGCATTTTGCTGGCCATGAACGAAGGTAAAACCAGACCCGGCGCCATGGCCGGTACGGTTCCGGCCGGATTGGAAATAATTGAATTTAGCGACCGGCAACACGGACAATTATTGGCTGAGACGGTTATTGATCCGCGGTTGTCGCAACGATTCGAGCGGCTGGCCGAACGGCGCGTCGCCCGGCTGATTCCGATTCGCCGTAACTGTGTTCTGTTGGCTGTTTTAATCCTGGGAAAGCGGATAAATGATCTGGACTATCAATCCGAGGACAGCGATGTTTTAACGATTCTGGCCGGCCAGGCGGCGCTGGCAATCGAGAATAATCGATATATCGAAGAAGCACGCCAACTGACCGAGAAAATAATCGAGGCCAGAACCCGTGAAAAATATGTGGCCGAACTGGAAGAAAAGAACCGCGTGCTGAAAGAATTATATCAGGATTTGCAACAGACCCAGGCGCAATTGATTCAGAGCGAGAAAATGTCCAGCCTGGGCCAACTGGTGGCCGGCGTGGCCCACGAACTGAATAATCCGATCGGTTTCATTTATGCCAATATGCACGAGCTGCGGAAATATATCGCCGATTTGAATGATTTGACAAATGGTGAGCGGCAGCTGGCGTTCGATCAGAACGATGTCCGGCAGTTGATCGATGAAAGCGTCGAAGGCAGCCGGCGGGTCAAGGAAATCGTTGAGAATCTACGCAATTTTTCCCGATTGGATGAGGCTGAGTTCAAAGCTGTCAATATCCATGAAGGTTTGAATGCTACGCTGATGCTGCTGGGCAATGAACTGAAAGGCCGGATAGCGGTTCATAAAAATTATGGCGATCTGCCGGAAATTGAGTGTCTGCCCGGTTACTTGAACCAGGTATTTATGAATCTGCTGTTGAATGCCATTCAGGCAATCGCTGGCCAGGGCAATATCTGGGTTGAAACCAGTCGGCGGGAATCAGACCTCGTCATTTCGATTCGTGACGACGGCCGCGGCATTCCAACGGAGGTTCGCAGCAAAATATTCGATCCTTTTTTCACCACCAAGCCGGTGGGCCAGGGTACCGGGCTAGGCCTGAGTATCAGCTATGGGATCATCGAGCGCCATGGAGGTTCCATCGCTGTCGACAGCACCCCTGATAAGGGTACGGTTTTTATAATTACGATCCCGATTAAACAGCAGCGGAACCAGACCGATGAATGAGCAAAAACCACGAATATTAATTGTCGATGACGAGCAACCGGTGCTGAATTCCCTGCAACGAGCGCTGCGATCCGATTTTGAAGTAATCCTGTCGCTGAGCGGACCGGCCGCACTGATGGTTCTGCGGGAACAGGAAATGGCGGTTATCCTATCCGACCAGCGCATGCCGGAAATGAATGGCGCGGATTTTTTCAACAAGGCGCGCGCCATCCAGCCCGATGCCGTGCGGATCATGATTACTGGTTATTCGGATATTGAAGCATTGGTCAAGGCGGTCAATGACGGTCGGATTTATTATTATATCCAGAAACCCTGGGAGCCGGCAGCGTTGCTGTTGATATTGAATCAGGCGGCGGAGAAGTATTTGCTGTTGCAGGATAACCGGCGACTGTCCCGCGAGTTGGAAACGGTCAACCTGCGTCTCGCGCAGGAAAACCGGTCGCTGCGCCAGGAGGTGGAGCGGCACTACACTTTTGATAATATTATCGGAGAGAGTGCCGCCATTAAAAAAGTATTCGAACTGATGAAAAAGGTTCTCCCGACCGACACCACAGTATTACTCACCGGCGAGACCGGAACCGGCAAGGAACTGGTGGCCCAGGCAATCCATTATAATGGTCCGCGTAGCACCCAGCCGTTTCTGGCGCAGAATTGTGCCGCCCTGCCGGATACACTGCTGGAAAGCATCCTGTTCGGTCACTGCAAAGGCGCGTTTACCGACGCCATCAGCGACCGCAAAGGTCTATTTGAACTGGCTGACGGCGGCACGGTCTTTCTGGATGAAATTGCCGACACTTCGCCGGCTTTTCAGCAACGATTATTGCGGGTTCTGCAGGAAGGGGAGATAACACCGGTCGGCAGCGGTCGGTCGTTGAAGGTGAATGTGCGTATAATTTCAGCTACCAACCGCGATCCGGCCGCGGCGGTAAAACAGGGTAAATTCCGCGAGGATTTATATTACCGGCTGAATGTGTTTCCGATAAATCTGCCGCCCCTGCGTGACCGCCGGGAAGATATACCGCCGCTGGCCCGGTATTTTATCCGCAAATATGCCTTAAAAATGAACCGGCGGATCGAAGGTCTGAGCGGTGCAATGCTCCGGCAACTGGTCGAGCGCAATTACCCCGGAAATATCCGTGAACTGGAAAACCTGATCGAACGTTCAGTAGTAATGACCGACGATGGGATGTCTCTGGCTGCCGCCCTGCCGGACCTTGCAACGGATCAAGCAACGCTGCAAGCGAATTATGGCAAATTTTTTACTGAGGCGGATATCGATCTTAGGTCTGCCACAGGCGCCCTCGAAAAAGATCTGATCAAAAACGCGCTCGAGCGGTACCGTGGCAATATTTCCCGTGCCGCCCGCGCACTGGGTCTTAGCCGGGTCGGTCTGTATAAAAAGCTGGAGCGTCTCGGAATTAAAAAATGACCACCATGTTTACACATATTATGTAATAATAGTATACACTGCTGAGTTGTTGTTGAGTCTAAGTGGCAACGGATAGAACGAATAAAATATTAATATTAGTGATAGATAAAGAATCTATCGGCCTTTTTTAGCTCATTGGCGCAATAATTGCGATACTGGTTACTAACAAACAAAAGCCAGAGCCGATCATGAGCGTAAAAAACAATAAAATAATTGGAATTCTGATACTGCTAAGCACTTTGATTTTTCAGGGTTGCTACACGCAGTTGGCGACGACTAAAACGATTTACTGTGACAAACCAGCGCAGGTAAAAAAATATTATGAGGTCACTACGGTTCAGCCTGAGCAACTTGACTCGCTGGAAGCCGAACCGGATATTATAATCAAAGAGTACTATTATTGGGCTTACCGCCCGTGGTTTGATTTTGATCCCTACTATCTGGACTATCCCGCTACTTCAGTTCGGATTTACGTCGGCGCAACCTACCAAAGCCCCTGGTTCGATCCGTATCCTTCATGGTATAGCCATTACAATTGGCCATATTATGATTATCAGTGGTGGTATTATCCGCACTATGCCCACCATGGTTATAATCATCATTATTACAATCGGCCGCACTATGCTCACTATGACTGGAATTGGAATCGTGCCGATGATGGTCTGGAAACCAAGAAACGTGACTGGGACCGCCGGAGCGAACAAACGCGGAATGATCCGATTGTCCGCGGACCGGCGAATGTCAGCGTAATACCGGCGGTAGTGTCCGAGCCGGTCGCGGCCCAATCCAAGTCGGACGGCGGCAATACCAGCACCCGCCAGGTACAACGCCCCGAGCCAGCCAAGGTTGAGCGCACGGATCGTAAAAATGGTGGTACTACTATCCGACGGGATGAGCAGAAAAATAATAATAAGAACCAGTCAAGTCGCTCAAATTATCGATCGCTGACAACGTCGGAAATCGTCAGATCCATAACCAGAAAAGTAGAAGCTCAAACATTGGTTTCGGCAGTCCGGACGGTTAGCGGGTCACGGGATAAAGATCGCGGTTCCGGAACCAAAGTCAATTACAGCAGCGAGCGCTCGACGGCGGAAAAGTCAAAATCAGTCGCCCCGGCTAAATCGTCAGCGAGTGAACGGTCGAAAAGCAGCTCCGGCTCGAAATCCAGCCGATCGCGGGAAAAGAGTACTGATTCGGATAAAAAAGAACGTTCGCGCCGCTAATTTTAAGCAAAATATGACAAAGGTAATTTTGCGATGAAGATATTCACCAAAAATAAAATAATATTGTCGGCGATATTGCTTTTCACGACAGTTACCGCACAGACCGCCAACGACGCCATCCATATTCTGGGTAAGGAAATCAGTTTTGGTGCGCGGGCGCTGGCAATGGGCGGAGCGTATAGCGGTCTGGCCGATGATTACACCGCCATCTACTGGAATCCGGCCGGGCTGGCGTATTTAAAAAACCCGGAATTTTCCGCTGAACTGTCCCATTTTAGCCAGCGGAACCAGGCCCTGTTCACCGGTATTACGACCGACGACAATCAGGCTTACACGCGCTTGCGCTCATTCGGGATCGCCTGGCCGTTACCGACATATAGTGGCAGCGCCGTACTGGCCATCGGCTACAATCGGATCGCCGACTATGATGACAATCTGGCTTTTTCCGGATTCAGTGAAATATCCAATGGTATCGGGTTTGACATAACCACGGCCGATGATCAGACCGCCAATTATCTTTTTGACGAGAATATCTATCAGCAGGAACGGGTTTTCAGCGATGGCGGGTTGGGGCAATGGAGCCTGGGTGGCGCCATGGCCTTTTCTCCCGCCCTGATGGGTGGCGCCACCATTTCCGTCATCAGCGGCCGGGAAAAATACAACCAGCACTATTATCAGGAGGACAATGATAATACCTATGCTGCCTATCCGGCGGATTTTCATTCCTATGAAATAAATCGCTATCTGAAAACAACCGTCTCGGGACTGGAGTTGAAACTTGGCGGCAGCCTGCGACTGGGGCGTCTGCTACGAATCGGCGGAGCAGCGGGCTTGCCGGTCCGTTTCGCGGTTAAGGAAGTGTATTTCGAAGACGATTTGCTGATTTTTGATGATGGCTATGAAGATCCGACCGAAAACACCGGCAAGTGGGAATACGCTATCCGCGCGCCGTTTTATTTTGATGGCGGAGTCGCTTTCACCAGCAGATATCTGACCCTGGCCGCTTCAGCCCGTTACCGGGACTGGTCGCAAACCGAGTTTGTTGTGCAGGACGACCAATTACAGCAGGAAGATTACCGCGATTATATCTCCGAAAATTATGAATTGCGTGGTAATTACCGGGCGACGACTGAATACCATTTGGGCGGTGAACTGCGGTTGCCGATTGTCAATACAGCGCTTCGCGGCGGCTATGCCCGCTATCCGGAGAAATCGACGGTGGTCGTCAATCCCCGGAATAAAGAAGTATACACGCTTGGCGTCAGTCTGCAATTGGATCGTAATCTGAGAATTGATGTTACCGGGCTGAGCGGGAATTGGAGTCGCGATTCCCGGGATTCGCTGACGCCGGCCGGTACCAGTGAAAATATTACCGTCAGTAATCTACTGGTCGGTCTGGCCTATACTTTCTGATCGCCGGCAGGGACGCCGGACCGGGTTGGCGAACCGGACCGGCGTTCGATATATTGACGTTTTAACAAGCTGCCAATAATATTACATTCAGCGCCATGAATCTGCACGAACAGATCGAAGCAGTCATTTTGTCCAACCTGCAGAAACCGCAGGCTTGCCTGATTGGCGTCGAGGTGGAGTGTATCATTTATAACCGCGAAGGTCTGCGGATTCCAGTCAATCCCGGGCATAATTTTTCCGCCAGTGATATACTGGCGGAATTGAACGTCTGGCAAAATGCCAACGGTCAAAACATCAGTTATTCGCTGGAACCGGGCGGCCAGGTGGAATTCGCCTCGCGTCCGTACTGCACGCTCAACGAAATTGACGCCCAGTTTAACCGGCACTTGCAGCAATTGCAGGGAATTTGCCGACGGGAAGGATTGCGCCCGCTGGATTATGCTCTGGATCCGCTATATCGGCCGGAGCAGGTGGAGTTGATTAACCAGACCAAGTATCAGTTGATGCACGAACGGTTTGCCCGCACCGGTGACCACGGACACTGGATGATGCGGAATACCGCCAGCGTACAAGTGAATATTGACATCGGTTCCCGTCGAGTGGCCGAGGAAATGGCCTTTATCGCCGATTGTCTGGAACCGGTCGCCGCACTGTTATTTGCTAACGCTCCGTTCTGCCGGGGCGCGCTTTCCGGACGGCGGAATTACCGCTATCACATCTGGGACGATACCGACCCGGCGCGCTGTGGAAATCTACTGGATCACGGCATTCTCGGACCGGAAGGTCTGCTGGAAAAATATATTGACTGGGTTCTGACGGTGCCACTGATGTTCGCCAGCATGCCGGATGGATCAATTGCTTCTTACGAGGGGCCGGCTGGCAAATGGCTGAACAGCATAGCGACCGACGGTGAAGTGACCGCGGAACAGGTTCAGATGGTCCTGCATCAGATTTTTACCCATGTCCGTTTTAAGCACGTGCTGGAAGTCCGGGGCGCCGATCGGCCGCCGCGCGGCTATGAAATGGCGCCGCCGGCGTTCTGGCTGGGGCTGCTGGCCGCACCGCGGGCACGGGCCAGGGCATTGGCGATAGTGTCGGCCTGGTCGATCGATCAGCGTCGGCAGCTCGGCCAATTGGCTGCTGAGCTCGCTATTGGCGCCAAATTGATTGATGGTGGCCGGTTTGATGATTTGATCGGTCAGATTTGTGACTTGTCGCTGGCTGGACTCGCGGAACGGGCCGAGGTCTGCTGTCATCAGTGCGAGCGACATTATCTGGAGCAGTACCTTAAGCGCTTCAGCCAGGTGGGGCCGCCGGCGCTGGCGACGCAACGGCATTTTAGTGATCGGGGACTATCGGTGCCAGAATTTATTAATCGAGAAGGCGGTAAATGGTAAAACCACTGATTGGAATAAATCCCTATTATTTCAATTACCGGGACGATTGGTGGATGGCCACCAAACAGGATTACGTCAATGCGATAACGCACAGTGGCGGGTTGCCGTTGACGCTACATCATACGCCGGACGGTGAACCGCTGACGGAAATCGTGGAACGGATCGATGGCATTTTGATGGTGGGCGGTCCCGATTTCCCCAGCAGCATGTATGCCGGCGAGCACCCCGAACTATTGAATGAGATCATTGCACCGCAACGTCTGGCTTTTGACCGGTCACTGTTTCTGGAAGCATTCCGGCAGGGAAAACCGATGCTGGCGGTCTGTGCCGGCCTGCAGTTGATCAACCTGATATACGGCGGTACCCTGTATGAGGATATTCCGTCGCAGGTCCGGACCGACGTCGAACATCGGTGTTCGAATGAAGGTTGTATGATTCACCCAGTCCGTCTCGATCGTAACAGTCTGCTATTTTCGATAGTGGGCGATGAACAGATGCAAGTCACAAGTACCCACCACCAAGGTATTCGGCGACTGGGCGAAAATTTACGCGCGGCGGCCTGGAGTGAGGACGGCCTGATCGAAGCAGTCGAGGATAAATATAATCCCCGGGCATTCATCGCCATCCAGTGGCACCCGGAATTACAGCCGGCGGATGCAACCAGTCACCGGATTTTCGATTGGCTGACGGAGGAAGCGGCCCTCCGGTAATATATTTCAGCATCTGATTTCGGATAAATAGCCGCTGTGGTTTTTATCCGGAAATCTCCTGTTTTTTCAGATTTATCACCCGCTCTGTCAAACCAGCGTATTTATCGGGTAAGCGGTTTGTCATCCTGGCGAATTCGGTGGATTGGTCGACAATTTGAGATGCTGCGGGTAGATTGTGGAGTAGATTTATGATCAATTTTCAAAAATTCACCACCAAAGTTCAAACCGCCCTGGAAACGGCGCTGCGGATTGCCGCCGACCGGGAGCACCAGGCGTTGGTGTGGCCACACCTGGCACTGGCATTTCTGCAGGATCGTGAGGGACTGACTCACCGGATTATTAAACGGGCCGGGGCGGAGGCCGTCAGTCTGCAGGGTATGATTGAGCATGAATTAGGCCAGCAGGCGCGGGTGGCCGGCGGTCAGACCTATGCCGCCCAGGAATTGGAAAAACTGGTCCGCGCCGCCGAAAAGGAAGCCGCTGCCCTGAAAGATGAATTTGTCTCGATCGAGCATTTCTGGCTGGCTGCGGCCCAGCAGAAGGATTTTATCGGCGATTGGCTACGGAGCAACGGTCTCGAATATAGCGCACTGCTGAAAATCCTGCGGGACATTCGCGGCAATCAGCGGGTGGTCGATCAGGAACCGGAAGGTAAATATGAAGCACTGACGCGGTTTTCCCGGGACCTCACAGACTTGGCCCGTCAGGGGAAAATCGATCCGGTTATTGGTCGGGACGATGAAATCCGCCGCGTGCTGCAGGTATTGAATCGGCGCAAGAAAAACAACCCGGTGCTGATCGGTGACCCGGGCGTAGGCAAGACCGCCATTGCCGAAGGAATCGCCCAGCGGATCGTCAGTGGCGATGTGCCGGACGGGATGCAGGACAAACGAATGGTCGACCTCGATCTGGCAGCCCTGATCGCCGGCGCCAAGTTCCGTGGTGAATTTGAGGAACGCTTAAAAGCGGTGTTGAAGGAAGTCGAATCAGCCGCTGGAAAAATTATCCTGTTTATCGATGAATTACATACGGTTGTGGGAGCAGGTGCCGCCGAAGGCGCCATGGATGCCGGCAATATTTTAAAACCGTCATTGGCCCGTGGCGAATTGCAGGTCGTGGGTGCTACCACGCTGGACGAGTATCGCAAGTACATCGAGAAGGACGCGGCGCTGGAACGGCGGTTTCAGCCGATCCAAGTGGAAGAGCCGTCGGTGGAGGATACGATCGCGATTCTGCGTGGTATCCGGGAAAAATATGAAATTTTCCACGGCGTCAAAATTCGTGATGGTGCTTTGGTGGCGGCGGCGGAATTGTCCCACCGCTACATCGCCGATCGGTTTCTGCCGGATAAGGCGATCGACCTGGTGGATGAAGCTTGCAGTCATTTGCGGGTGGAGATCAATTCCGTTCCCGAAGAACTCGATATCCGGCAACGGCAGTTGATTCATCTGGAAGTGGAACGCGAATCATTGAAAAACGAGCAGGATGCGGACTCCCGCGAGCGGCTCCGAAAACTGGAAAAAGAAATTGCCGACCTGCGCGCGGACACCATTGCGCTCAGAGGACGCTGGGACGAAGAGCGGGCGAACCTGAAGCAGATCCAAACCCTGAAGGACCGGCTGGAAGGGTTGCAGGTGGAGGCCGAACAGGCGCAACGCCAGGGAAATTATGAGCGGGCCGCGCGGATTATTCACGGCGAGCGTGTCGCTGTCGATAAAGAATTGCATGAACTTTTAGCGGAATCGGCGCGCGTCAAGCAAAGCGGCGGTCTGCTGCGGGAGGAAATCACCGCCGAAGACATTGCCGAAGTGGTCAGTCGCTGGACCCGTATTCCGGTCAGCCGGCTGGTGGAAACGGAACGCCAGAAATTGCTGGCGCTGGAAGCTGCACTACGGCGACGGGTGGTCGGTCAGGAAGAGGCCCTGTCCGTCGTAAGTAATGCCGTGCGCCGTTCCAAGGCCGGTCTGCAGGATGAGGAACGGCCGATAGGGTCATTCATATTTGTCGGTTCCACCGGTGTTGGAAAAACCGAGCTGGCGCGGGCCCTGGCCGAAAACCTGTTTGATGACGAGCAAAACATAATCCGGCTGGATATGAGTGAATATATGGAACGCCATGCCGTCAGCCGCCTGATCGGTGCGCCGCCCGGCTACGTTGGCTACGACGAAGGCGGCCAATTGACCGAAGCCGTTCGGTGCAAACCATATTCGGTAATTCTGCTGGACGAGGTGGAAAAAGCCCATCCGGACGTATTTAACATTTTGTTGCAAATTCTCGAGGATGGCCGACTGACCGACGGCCAGGGCCGGGTTGTCAATTTCAAGAATACGCTGATAATCATGACCTCTAACCTGGGTTCGGGCCGGATCATGGAAAAAATGGAACAAGCCGGTGCCGACAATGGCCAACTGTATGAGGAAATCCGCAGGGAAACGTTGTTGACACTGAAACAGGTCCTGCGGCCGGAATTTCTGAATCGTGTCGACGATATAGTGGTTTTTCGGCCGTTGACCGCCGAACTGATCCGTGATATCGTGCGAATCCAGTTGAAACGGTTGAATCGGCGGCTGGCGAACCAGAAAATAACGCTCGTGGTAGCTGACGCTGCCGTTGATTACCTGGCCCGTAAAGGGTACGATCCGGCTTTTGGCGCCCGGCCGATCAAACGCCTGATTCAGCAATCAATCGCCAACCGGCTGTCGGAACTGGTTCTGGCGGGTCTGTTGCAACCCGGCATGATGGTGTCGATCGGAGTCGCGGCCGGTCAATTGGAGTTTAGCATAGTCAAACCAGAGGAGGCCGGAGACAGTTGATCTGACCGGCGAGTTCGGGAGCTGCTTATCCGCGGCTGATTATTTTTATGACGGTCGACTTTTTCGCTGTAAATAGAGCGGTCGCTCATTAATTTTTCTTTGGATTTTATCATGCTAAAAGGAGTTTAGAATGACACCGTTGGAAACCGAACTCTATCCCGGCGCGGTATCGCGCCACGGGAAAACCAGCGAAGCCTACCGCCTAGCCCGCAAAGCCATCCGCGACGAATGGATCAGTGGTGCGACCGGTGCGATCTTAGCGGCTTTTATCTGGTTTCATTTGCTGTTTGAAAGCTCGATTCTGTTCGGCCGGGCGGCCTATGATAAGCTGGCGCTGCTGTTGGAGCATCCACTGCCCCTGGCCCATGTGGCAGTAATCGTGGTCGGGACGATCTTCTTCTTTCATTTCGTCTGGGCCAGCCGCAAGATTCCCGGCAAGCTGCAGGAACGGAAAAAAATGCTGGAACTTGGTTTGAGCATAAAAAAAGCTACCGGGCACTGGCAACAGGATCCTAAATCGGACATCCGTTTGCGCAAACATTTCGAAACCTCCCTGTGGATCTGGCAAGTTCGTACCGGCATGATAGTGCTGGCGGCCGGCGCCTTTCATCTGGTGCTGGTGACCTGGAACGTTTTTACTGGAATGGGTATCGTCGGCCAGCAGCCGGGAATTTCGGCTGAAATCGCTGTATCCCGCGTCGAAAGCGGCTTGTGGATATTGTACCTGATTCTGATGACAACAGTCGTCGTGCACATGGCCATCGGCGTTTATCGCCTGTTGGTGAAATGGCTGGCCGATACCTGGTTCGTGCGCAAATACGCCCGGATCGTATTCTACTTTTTGTTATGGTTCTTTATCATCGTTGGCGCCGCCACCACGCTTGGTCTGGCCGGTCCCTGGGAAGGAGTGCTGTCATGAGGGTAATCAATAGTGACGTTCTGGTCGTTGGTGCCGGTCTGGCTGGCGAACGCACCGCCATCGCCTGCGCCAAGTATGGCCTGGATGTGACGATTTTGTCGCTGGTGCCGCCGCGCCGCAGCCACTCCTCGGCCGCTCAGGGCGGTATGCAGGCGGCCCTGGCCAATACGGTCATGAGCAAAGGCGACAACGCCACCGTCCACTGGCTGGATACGGTCAAGGGCTCGGATTGGGGCTGCGATCAGGAGGTGGCCCGCATTTTCGCCGATAATGCCCCCATCGCCATGCGCGAAATGGCTCATTTCGGCGTACCCTGGAACCGCGTCAAAGGTGGCAAGCAGCAGGTTTTTATAAAGGGGAAAAAAGCCGAGATTGAAGAAGATTTTGCCAACGAAGGATTGATCACCTCGCGGGCTTTCGGCGGTACCGCCAAATGGCGCACCTGTTACACCGCCGACGGCACCGGCCACACCGTGCTGTACACCATGGACAATATGGTATTGCAGCTCGGCATCCCGGTTCACGACCGGATGGAAGCGATCCGGTTGATTCAACACGACGGGCGTTGCCTGGGGGCGATCGTCCGCTCGTTGCGCGATGGTGAAATCCTGGCTTACCTGGCCAAGGCCACGGTAATCGCCACCGGCGGTTACGGTCGTATTTATGGCGAATCCACCAATGCCGTAATCAATGAGGGGACCGGCTCCTGGCTGGCCCTGCAGACCGGCGTGGTTCCCCTGGGTAACATGGAAGCGGTGCAGGTTCATCCCACCGGCATTGTGCCCACCGATATTCTGGTGACCGAGGGTTGCCGCGGCGACGGCGGTCTGCTGCTGGATGTGGACGGCTACCGTTTCATGCCCGATTACGAGCCGGAAAAAATGGAACTGGCCTCCCGCGATGTGGTGTCCCGCCGGATGAAGGAACACATCCTCAAAGGCAAGGGTGTGAAGTCAGATTTTGGCGAACATCTCTGGCTGGACCTGCGCCACCTGGGCGAGCACCATCTCACGACCAAGCTGCGCGAAGTGTACGATATCTGTATGTATTTCATCGGCGTCAACCCGATCACCGAACTGGTGCCGGTGCGACCGACTCAGCATTATTCCATGGGCGGCATCCGCGTCAACAAGGACGGTCATGCTTATAATATGGAAGGCCTGTTCGCTCTGGGTGAAGTGGCCTGCTGGGACATGCACGGCTTCAATCGTCTGGGCGGTAATTCGCTGGCGGAAACAGTGGTGGCAGGCATGGTGATCGGCGAACGGGTAGCCCAGTACGCCCGGAAGGCCGATCTGGTTGCCGACCTGCACCTGGTTCAGGCTGCCGCCGGAAAGGAAAAGGCTAAAATCGCTGCCCTGTTAGATGGTGACGGCCAGGAAAACGTGTACGAACTGCGGGATGACATCGGGCGCATCCTGACCAAAGATGTCCATATCTTCCGTACCGGCGAAGGGCTTAAGACTGCCGTTGATGAATTGAAGGCCATCGTGGAGCGCACGCAGAAAGTCAAAGTGCGTACTACGGCGCCGGGCATGAATCCGGAATTGTCGATTGCCTTGCGGATCGAAGGTATGGCCAAACAGGCCTATGTGATTGCAAAGGGCGCACTGGAGCGGACCGAATCCCGTGGCGCTCATTACCGCGAAGATTATCCTGCCCGTGACGACAAGAACTGGTTGAATCGCACATTGGTGCGCTGGCAGGAAGGCGAGCCGGACCCGGCCTTCGAATATGAACCGGTGGGTCTGCTGGACCTGCCCCCCGGTGACCGCGGTTACGGCGGCGGTCAGATGATCGATATGGGCATCTCGATCGAGGAATATAATCAGAGTGTCGATCCGGGGCAGAAGGCCAAAGGCCGGCTGGATCCGCTGGAACCGACGGGAACGAAATTACCGAAAGAAGCCTGGCGGGCTGAGTTGAAGGGAAAGGAGTAAGGCTATGGGACGGTTATTGACTTTCAAAATCTTCCGCTACAATCCAACCAAAGAAAACGATCAGCCCCATGTGGAAACCTATCAATTAGAGGAAGTACCGCGATTGAATGTGTTTTCCGCGCTGAACAGGATCCGTGAAAAACAAGCGCCGGACCTGATGTTCGATTTTGTCTGTCGCGCCGGCATCTGCGGTTCCTGTGCGATGATGATCAACGGCCGGCCGACCCTGGCCTGCCGCACGCTGACGGCGGATTTACCGGACACGATCGAATTGTTTCCGCTGCCGTTTTTCAAACTGTTGGGAGACCTGTCCGTCGATACCGGCGTCTGGTTCCGGCAGATGGGCGAACGGCTGGAATCCTGGATTCACTCCCGGAAGGAGTTCGACCCAACGGCAATCGAAGAACGGATGGACAACGAAACAGCCATTAAAGTATATGAATCGGAACGCTGTATCGAATGTGGTTGCTGCATCGCCGGCTGCGCCACGGCCCAGGTTTATCCCAATTTCATCGGCGCCGCCGGACTCAATCGCATCGGCCGGTTCCTGTTCGATCCCCGGGACGAGCGCGGCGACCAGGAATGGTTCGAGCTGGTTTCCACCGATGAAGGTATTTTCGGCTGTATCGGTATGATGGCCTGCGACGATGTTTGTCCGAAAGACCTGCCGCTGCTGGAGGTTTTCGCCTATATTCGGCGTACAATCAGCGGGATTGCCATTAAAATCTGAAGCGGACGACGGTAGACTATATTAAATACAAACGGGTGGCCTGTGCCACCCGCTTGTATTATTGACCGGTCTATTGTGTAATCTGGCTGTGACTCGCTGCTCCCGCTATTGCTAATTATTGGTTGCCGAAAAGTTAATTCAGCACAAAATTAATCGGGATCGCCAACCAGACGCCCACTGGTTCCTCGCGCTGCCGGGCTGGTTTCCAGTTCGTGGCGTATACCGCTGCCAGCGCAGCTTCATCAAGACCGGTATCGGGAACAGTGCTTTTTAGTATGTAGGCCTTGGTTACCTTTCCGGTTTTATCGATGAAGATCTTGACGGTAACGACACCTTCGATTCCGGCCTCACGGGCGATGGGCGGATATTTGATCACGCTGGCCAGAGCGGCGTTTCCCCCGATTAGTTGCGGCGCCTGATCGTAGGCGACAAAATCGGGGGCCGGTCCTACCGGTGCTTCGATAGTGGTCGACGACACGTAGATTTCCGGATCAAAAATATTGGTCGGAAGATCGTCGATTAAATCAGGATTTTCAGACACTGTGAAAACCGGTGGCAATTCCGGCCTGGTTCTTTCCAGCTGTTTCGTAGGCGGTGGGGATTCAAATACGATTGGATCGTTTATCACCGGTTTTGCAGTAAAGAAATTGGACTGAATTGTGAAGTGTGGTGCCGCGACGAAAGCGACAGTGAGAATAAGAATGCTGAACAGCAGCGAGAGGCGGTAGTGAGCAGATACTGAGATTTGACTGAGATTGTGTTATTTATGTGTTTACCCATGGCATATCTATGATACACCATGGGTAAACACAATCGCAACTAATTTCGCAGTTTAAAATTGACTGGTATGGAAATCCAGACGCCGACAGCCCGGTCGCGCTGTTTGGCGGGTTTGAAGCGGGTTTGGCGGATGGCGTCCATGGCGGCTTCGTCCAGACCGGTGTTGGGAATCCCGCGGAGGATTACCGTATCGGTAACCTTGCCGCTTTTATCGATGAAAGCCTGCACGATGACAGTTCCTTCGATCCCGGCTTCCTGGGCGATTTCCGGATACTTGACATTCGCCTGAATGGCGCCATAACCACCGATCGGTTCCGGTGGATCGTCGTAGGGTATAAATTTAACCCGCGGTCCTTCCGGCGGTGGCGGTGGAGCATCCCAGGCTTCGAATTCATCGAACGAGAATTCTTCCATCACCACATCTTCAGCGATATCCTCGCTCTCCGATGCGATCGGAATCGAGGGCCGGGCCGGTGGCGGTGGTCGGTCAATCTGCTGTGTTTCGGGGATTTTCTCAAACTCGATTATTTGAATATCGACATTTTTCAATACCGCTTTATGAATGAAACGCGGAAAAATCAAAAATCCGAATGTAATTACGGCCACCCCTAATAAGGTAGTGACGCGGATTGTTATCGGATAGCGGTATTTCAGAGAAGCGGAGTTTTCTTCACGTAAAAACACGGTCTAATCCACTGCCGTTAAGGTTGAGTAATTTAATTTCAAAGCGTCGGCTTTGCGCAATTCATTTTGGACCGCCACAATCAGGCCCATCCGCGAATCCTTATCGGCTTTCAGGGAAACCGTCAGGTTGTACTCGGCCGCTCTTTTATTGTAGATCGTCCAGCGGACGTCATCGACCTTGTGAATTTTATCTTCGATGGAAATCAGGCCGTCTTTTGAAACCCAGATGTGGGCGGTCTGACGCTTCGATTTGAGTCCGGAGATTTTCTTGGCTCGCGGCAGCTCGATCGGTAGACCGGAATAGGTCCGCAGCACGGTGGTCACCATGAAGAAAATCAGCAGCATGAAGATAATATCTGGCATCGACGAGGTTGGTATCTCGCTGGAAACCTTGGTTTTCTTTTTCAGTTTCATCAGCCGGTCTCAGCAATTGATATTTTGGCCTGAGCGATTTTTAACTGGTCGATGACGCGGATATAATCCTCATAACTGGTCCGCTCATGGGACTTTACCGACACGATCAGATTTTCATTCAGGGCCATTTTTTCCCGGACCAGGCGACTGACGTCCTTCACGTTGACCGGTTCATCGCCTAGCAGTACACCCCCGGTCGAGTTGATCAGGCAGTTCAGAATATTGCTCTGATGCATTTCGAAGGTCTCGCCCTCGGCCGGCAACACAATGCCAAGACCCTTATCCATATCGATCGTGGTCGTGACCAGAAAGAAAACCAGTAACAGGAAAGCAATATCCGACATCGATGACGTCGGAATATCGCCCCCCTTGAACCTGCGTTTTTTCAGCATGGCGATTACTGTTTCTTTTTGCTCTCGAGTTCGACCAGGCGATCAATCAGCAGAACCGAATTTTCTTCCATATCGAGGATCAGTTTGTCGATGCGCGATACAAAGAAATTCTGGAAGAACTGAATAATAATGGCAACGATCAGACCGAAAGCGGTCGTCAACAGGGCAATGGAAATACCGTCGGCTACAACCGCCGGTGAAATATCATTCATCTTTTTAATATCGTCGAAGGCTTTGATCATACCGACAACCGTTCCGGTAAACCCAAGCATCGGAGCGACAGTGATCGTAGCATTCAGCCAGATCATATTTTTTTCCAGGAAGGCCATTTCCAGCGTACCGGCGTTCTGAATAGCCTTTTCCACCTCGACAATGCCGCGATTGATCCGGGTCAGGCCGGCATGGAAAATTTCCGCCACCGGGCCGCGGGTTTTATTGCATAGCTCAACCGCACTGTCCACGTCGCCGGCATCCAGGGCTTCATTGATTTCTTTCAGGAATTTCTTTGCATTGATGGATGACATCGTCAGGGAGTAGAGCCTTTCAAACGAAAAAGCCAACCCGAAGATGAAAAACCCTAAAATAGGGTACATAAACGCACCACCCTGCAAGAAGTAGTTTACCATTTAATCCTCCGTAAGGTTACAATTCCAAGAATGGAAGTTATGACGAAAAGAAAAGACTTGTCAACAAACCTTGTCGACTGCGCGCGCGATTAATTTCGCTTGGAAGCGGTCAGAAACGAGCCCGCCTGATCGAAATGATTCAATGCTTCGACTACTTGGTTGTCAAGCAGGCGCCGGACGCCGAATTCCTCATCCCGGCCCCAGTGAGCACCGGCGATTTCCGCCTTCAGCAGATTCTTGAAATAGACCTTATCATTTTCGACCGCCGCCGAATCAAAGGCGATTTCTTCCTGCTTGAGATAGCCGAGAAAATCGGCGTAATCGGCGTCACTGATGGTCCAGTTATTCAGGAACGACCAGTAATCGCCCAGCTCCGGTTTACGCTCGTTGTAATAATTCGCCCCCCAGTTGAAAAAAGGTCGTTTGGGACTGGTGATTATCGCCCTGTTTTCCGCCGCCAGATCGAAGACCCAGGGTATATGGACATCGGGTGTGATTCCGCCGCCGCCGTAAACGGTGCGATCGGCGCGGGTCAGATATTTGGGTCGCAATTCCTGAAGCGAATCGATTTTCGCTTCACGGTCGGCTTCCCAGAAATCGCTGTAATAATCGTGGACGTTGCCATTTTCATAGGGGCGCTGAATCAGGCGGCCGCTGGGGGTGTAATAGCGGGCGATAGTGACCCGCACGGCTGCCCCGTTATCCAGGGTAAGTTCGCGTTGCACCAGCCCTTTGCCAAAACTGGTTTCGCCCACCACCAGGCCGCGGTCAAGATCCTGAACCGCGCCGGCGACGATTTCGCTGGCGCTGGCCGAGCCGCGGTTGATCAGCACGATCAAAGGGAAATCATCACGGCCTTTGGCCGGATCACTAAGGAAAACCTGTGAAAAATCCCGGCGTTTCCCGGCGGTATACACCAGTGTGTCGGCACTGGTTATGAACATGTTGGCGACCTCGGCCGCCTGCTCGAGATAGCCACCGCCGTTATTGCGCAAATCCAGGATCAGCCGCTGCATACCCTGTCGCTCCAGCTTGTCGATCGACTGGCGCAGTTCGTCGATCGTAGTGGCCGAGAAACGGGCCAGCAGAATATAACCGGTTTTTTTATCCAGCATGGAGGCGGCCAGGATACTGTAGATCGGAATATCGTCGCGAATGATCGTGACCTCGAATGGTTCTTCGATTCCTATCCGCCGGACTGAAATATCGACCCGGCTGCCTTTGGGACCGCGCAATTTGCGGAATACTTCTTCCCTGGTAATCTGGAAGGCATCCGCGCCATCGATCGCCACGATCTGGTCGCCCGGTTGCAGGCCGACGTTTTCCGAGGGACTGCCGGCGACCGGTGCGATTACGGTGATATAACCGTGCAGAATATCGAACTCGATACCGATTCCCTGAAATTTACCGTGGAACAACTCGGACAGCTCTTCCTGCTCTTTGGGTGGGATGTAGACCGAGTGAGGATCCAGCTTGTCCATCAGGCCCTGGAAAATGCCGCCCCACAGGTCATCCCAATCCACCGGCTCGAAATACAGTTCATTTACGATGCGGATGATCTGATTGAGCACCGCCATGTTGGTCCGCATGGTCTGGTATACCGATTGGTCCTTGGAATAAACAAAATGGCCGACCGGCAGCAGTCCGACGAAAAAAGTCAGGACCAGCAACAGGATCAGCGTTCGCGATAGTAACGTGGATTTCATTTTCATAATATTCTTATACAGCCGCTGTGGGCAAGTTGTTCAATTAATTGTCATCAAATTCCGAAATACAGCATCGTGCGGAAGGCAATCCCGGAGAATATGGATTCGGGCGAATTGCTGACCGGTTCGCGGCCGTTCAGAATCCAGCGTCCGGCGCCGATCGCGCCACGGTTGTAACCGGCACTGAGGCGCAAACCGACGCGATCCAAAAGCTGCCATTTCAGCGTCAGGTAAGGCTGCAGATTGAAGAAGGTACCGGACAGATCGGTGGCATGAGCTACGGTAATGGCAGTACCATAGACAACACTGAATTGTTCGTTCCAATCTGGTGAACCGGGGGTCTGATTGATCACCAGGTTGGCGCGCCCGACACCGGCCAGCACGCCGATCGCTATTTCCAGATCGCGGAACAGGGGAATCGCGTATTCCACTGTGGCAGCGCCCAGCATCAGAGCCAGGCCGGCTTCCACTGATTTGTTGACGCCACCGGTGGTGTCGATGGAGCTGATGCGCGACACGCCCGAACCGGCATAGCCACCCAGCCGCCAGTGCCCGGACATGTGTGTGAATCCTTCGCCGCCGTGAATAATATAGGGCGTGGAAAAATCGGCTTTATCCAGGCCCAGGCCGGACAACCCCGCCAACGCCCCGATGGCATTATAATCGAGCAGCAGGAATATCGGACTGTAGCCGATCCCACCGCCGTAATAATCTTCCAGGGGATAGACATTATCCTGCCCGAACAAAAGCGTGACAGATACTAATATGACTGCAATGGTAGTTTTCATGCAACCCACCCGTTAATGATTGATCGTAACAAACAGACCAATTTATTGTAACTTGACCGAAATTGAAACGGGAAAAATTATTCGACTGGAAATTAGGCCGGATTGCATTTCTATAAAGCAGGGTCTTTTCCTTGTTTTATTCAGGGGTGCCACCCTATATTTGTTTGTCTTCGAAGGTAAGGGAGATTGATACAACTAACATTTTCGTAACCAATCGACATTATTATGCGTAAAACCCACATTTTTAAGTCACAACGGGAAAAGCCAGCCCGTCAGTCCCAAATCCTGCGCCGGGCGGTGCTGTCGATCGGCCTTAGCGCTATGCTTTGGGCCGGTCCAAAGACGGTTTTGCATATTAACGGTACCTATGATTTGGATCAGGACGGCCTGAGCGAATTATTGCTGGTTGTCCAACAGCCGGACGGTGGTACCAGGCTGGAATACGTTGAAATTGACAAATCCCAGCAACATCAGTTGTTATGGAGTTTTTCCCCACCGGTGGAAAACCGGGGGTTGTTTACCGATGTGAAAATGACGGACCTGGACGGAACCGGTTTTCCGGAGCTGGTCGGCGTGTTGCAGGCCGCATCCGGCAGTAGTGCCGCCGGTCAGTCCTGGTTATACATTTTTAAATGGACCGGCCAGACTTTCATTCCGGCGGAGTTTACAATAACGGATACACAATTGGCCCGACAACTGCCACGGCCGGGTAATTTATGTTTCCTCAAACGGGAAGCCAAAACCGGGGCCGACCTGGCCGTTTCACTAGGCGCGCCATTGCGTGAGATTCTGATTCTGTCGCCCGCCGCTGACACCAAAACCCTGGAATTCAGCGTCAAACACGACCTGCAGCCGGGGATATTTCGTAACGGTTTCGGCCGCGTTTATTCCATGGCCTTCAACGACCACGGCCGGCAGTTGCTGGCGGTCTTCAGTCCCGAGGGCAACGTACTGAAGACCGCCGTCTATCGGTTCGATCCCAAACCGGTGGAACTGGTGGCCGATATTCTGGCGATCGACGGCGCCCGTTTTCTGCAGGCGGCCGAGATCATGACCACCGATTTCGACGCCGATGGCAACGAGGAACTGCTGTTGCCGTTCCGGAGCGGCGAAGTTTTTCTGCTGGCGCTGCGGGAAGACAAACTGGTGCTGGAATTATCCGATCTGAATGGCGGTGATTTATTCAACATCCCCGATCCGGCCGACTCGCGACGAATCAACGATATGGTAATCGCCCGGGTTGAAGCCGGGCTGTACACCACCCTTAAAACAGAACCGGTAAAAATAGCCTCCGTATCCAAACAGGAATTAGAAGCGGCGGCGGAGATCGCCCCCGGAATTGACCTGATTCCCAGCGACACGATCGACGTCGGAGAAATTTATCAGGTATCCGTGCTGGATGATACGGCAGCCGAATTTTTTAGTTTTCAGTGGCTGAAAAATCCTCCCGCCGGGATCGATTTCGATCCGGTCAGCGGACTCCTTAACTGGACACCCCAGGCCTTCCAGGCCGGCCCGCATCTGCTGGCTTACAAGATCGAACAGCGGATCGGTGAAAAAGTACTGATGGTCGAAGAGGCCGGCGGTGCCCGGCACCAGATTGTACCGGTGCTGGCGGAAAAAATCCGCGAATATGCCGTCCTGGTGAAAGCGCCCGCCCTGCCGGTCATGGAAACCAAGCCGGGCGCGCGGCTGGTCGGCGAGCTGGAATTATACAGCGTTGCGGCCCTGCTGCCGGAAAAACAGGGTGACAGCCGGTTTATTTTCGAAGGTGTGCCGCCCTTCGGTTTGACCACGGCCGAGATCGCCGACGATTCCTTTAACCGCAGTTTGATCCACAGTATAACCGCCGATTTGAGCCGTTCGACTTCCGATCGCCAGCTCGGTTTTGCCTATCGGTCCACCGCCGTCGCCGCCGGACCAGTGACTACGTTCAGTGTTATTCACGACCTGGAAACCAACCTGATCGCACTTTCGTTCGCGCCGGCGATCGAGACCATTCAACAGTCACTGAACCCTGAAGATCTGTTCAACGAACTGTACTTGTTTCCGGAATATTTCTTTTCCGGCTTTCCGGCGGCCACCGGGATCGACCTGCTCGGCGATAAATTACAGTTTACCATCAGCGAGGACACGCTTTCTCAGACCGCCCAGCTTTCGTTTGTCGGCATAACCAGTCCGACCATGCCTGCCCATCTGTTGACGTTATATTTCAACCGTGGCGAACTGAAGGCGATCCGCGGCGATATCAGGGTTCAACCCAGTGGCGGCAAGAAAATTGTCACCGAATTCGATTTCACCGGTCAGTTCAACCCGGTCCGGATTTCAACGCAATTACGGGAACGTCCGGCTATTGCCAGGGAATCGCTCCGGCCCAGCATCAGCGCCAGTGATCTGCTGTTTGTTCCGCCGTTGCCGCGCACCACGAAACGGCAGCCGGTGACTGTAGTCCAGGCGGACAGTAACTATTCCCTGGAGTTTACTCCCGGAGGTTATGTAAAAATTTATGATAATCCGGTTTTCGATTTTTCCGCCGGCGAATTGACGGTCGAAGGCCTGGTCTACCTGACCGGTCGGGCTCAACCGGAGGGGATCATTTCCAAGGATAACACTTTTCGGCTGGCGCTTAATAGTAGCGGTCAACTGGAATTCCGGACAGCCCGTGATTCGATTTCCGGCGTAACCCTGATTGCACCAGGGCCGTTGCCCCGCGACCGCTGGGTTCATATTGCCGGTGTCCAGGATTCGGTCGGAATGCGCCTGTATGTGGACGGACGACTGGTCGCCAGCAATACTATCCCCGGGGCGATTTACCGCAGCACGGCGCCGCTGTTTATCGGTGGCTGGGAATTGTTCTCCGGGCTGGTGGATGAAGTGCGCCTGTCCGCGCAGGGGCGCTATGCTGAAGAATTCGAGCCGGAATTCAGGTATCGGTCCGATGATACCACCCTGGGGCTCTGGCATTTTGACAGCGGAAACGGATTTTTAGTCCCGGACGCCAGCGGCTTCGGCAATACGGGAGAAATATTCGGCGCCGGCTGGAGCCGGAATGTTCCGGAACAAGCTGAACCGCTCGCGGAAGAAATATCTGATCAGGAATAATTGAAATCCTGTTTTAACCAATTTGGGATTGAAATCAAAACGCCACTGAATATGAGCAGCGCTACAACCCGGCTGATCGGCCTGATGCTGGTCTGCGGCCTGTTGCGATCGGTCGCCGGCCAACCGGCCGGCAGTCTGCGGATCGTCGACCTGTCCGGCAATTATGATTTCAACGGTAATGCCCTGACGGAAGTATTTCTGGTTTCGGAAAATGTCGATGCGCCGAACCAGTCGGTGTTCATTCGCCATGTCGAATTTGACTCCGATGGTTATCAGCACCTGTTGTGGGAGTTGGAATCGGAAGACGACTCCTACAGCCGTTTTGCCGGCCTGGCGCCGCTGGATATCGAGGGCGACGGGGAACCGGAGCTGGCCGTGCTGCTGAATATTTCGACTGATCGGAACTGTAGTCTGCGGCGACCGATTCTGTATATTTTCGAATGGGAAGTGGACGGTTTCAGCGCCTACCCGGCCCAGACTCTGGATCTATCTGATACGCGTGGCTATCTGCGCGGCAATAATCTACAGATTCTGGATCGCGATGGCGATGGTGACCAGGAGCTGGTCGTCACCCTGAGCAGTCCCCGCCGCAGTCTGGCCGTGATCGATGCCGACAGCGATGGTATAATTAGCGTCATCGATGAATTAAAGCCCGCCGCGTTGAGTTCCGGATCCGGATTTCTGTATTCCGTGGCCTGCGACTTCGACGGCGATGACCGCGATGATTTGATTGCCTTTAGCCCGGAAGGCAACATTCTCAAAATCCAGCCATTCTACAATCGCGCCGGCGTTTACTCCCAGGGATCCGAATCCCGGCACATTCTGCCGGGACTGAACGGATTGTTGAAAACGGCCATTGCCCGGATTGATTGGGACGGCAATGGAATTACCGATGTCGTGCTGCCGTTCCGTTCGGGCCATGTTGTCGCCCTGACGCCGGCGGCCGGCGGTCTGACGGTCAAAGAATTGGCCGTGGACGCGGGACCACTGACCGACTTGGAAACAGCCGATTTCAACCAGGATGACCTGGTCGATCTGCTGCTGGTTTCGGGAGAAATGAATATGCTCTCGCTGGCGTACGGCCGGCCGGGGGGATTGCGCGATGAGATCGAGTATTTCACGCTGGAGGGTGAGGATGGCGCCCAGGTCTTTCAGGTCCTGCCGATTCTCAGCGATGGCGTGTATTCAGGCTCGCTCGTCGCCGTGGCCTGGAACGGCCGGGAAGCGGAGGTTTTTATCAGCGAACTGGGCCGCGGATCACCAGCTGTTGCCGCAGGTGCGGATACGGTGGACATGCTTGGTGAATATCCGGAGGCCGTCGATCTGATCGATATTTTCCCGGAAATCAAAACGGTCCCGGAAAGCCGGGTCGCCGCCGTTCCGGCCCCGCCCCCCGCTCCCGAAGGACGTGTTTTACCGGAAGGCGTTCTGCCGCGCCATGTGCTGACGGCTAACCAGACTTTTGCCTATACAATTCCGGAAGACGATATGCGCCGGTTTTACAGTTTCCGCTGGCTGCAGACACCGCCCCGAGGAATGTTCTTTCATTATGAAGGGCGCTCGATCCGCTGGGTACCGACGGACGCGCAATTAGGTGCTTTTCAACTGGCTTTCCGCGTCGAAATGAAGGTGGGTGAGAAGGTCAGTCTGGCGGCACGGCAACCCGACTCGCTGACAACTTACCAGGTCGTGCCGGAACTGGAAAGTTATGACGAAAGACTCTGGCTGTATGTTAATGATCCGCCGGTAATTGTCTCGGAACCGGCCGGAACCGAATTCCTGGCCGACGCCCGGTTTACCTATCAGGCGGCCGCCCGCGACCTGAATGTCGATTCCCGGATACATTTTTCACTGGAAGAGAAACCGCTGGGTATGACGACCACTCCGGATGGTTTCATTGATTGGCAGACCGATTCGACACACGTGACCGCATACCGGGTGCGCCTGGTGGCGTCCGACGGCTTCGACCGCGATGTACAGGAATTTACCCTGTATCCACGAGCCGGCGTTTCAATCCTTTCCCGCGCCGATACCCTGGCCCAGGTCGGCGAACAGTACGGCTACGACATCGAAGTTTGGAAACCGGACATCGCCGTTCCGCTGACCATCGAACTGTTGAACGGTCCGGCGGGGATGGCGATTGACGAAGGGGGACGCCTGCGCTGGACGCCACTGGCGACTCAGATCGACACACAGCGCTTTGCGATTATCGCCCGCCACGGTATCGCCAGCGATACGCAAAGGGTGGCGATTTTTGTCAATCACCCACCGGTTATCAAGGCGGCTCCCGCCAGGATCGAGATGATCAGGCTGGGTGAGACCTACGACTTCCAGATCAAGGCTTCCGATCCCAACGCCGGCGACCGACTCCAGTATTCGGCCTTGGTGCTGCCCAAAGGCATGCGTATGGATCCTTATAACGGGCGGCTGCTGTGGGAACCGAAAGAGGAAAACGTCGATTTTTCCCAGTTGCTGGTAGCAGTCAGCGACGGGCGCCAGACCCGGATGGTGGAAGCCGAGTTTTTTGTCAACGCCCCGATTGCCATCGTATCTCTTCCGCCGATGCAGGCGGAATTAGGAAAGCAATATAAATATGTGGTTAACACCTCGGACCTGAACCACGGCAGCCTGCTGCCGTTCGACCACGTAACAGTGATTGAGAATCTGCGGGATGTGCGGATTTACGGAATCAAACTGGCCGATGAGAATTATCTGACTAATATTCAGCGGTATATCGGTGACTGGAACGAAGCCGAGGCGGTTTATGCCAGCGACGGCGAACAGCGGAGCGACGGCTCGGTTTCGCGCCTTAATCTAAAGAAATATGTCCACTCGATCTTTTATGAAGACGACCAGTTGATTATGATCCTGCAGAACGTGAATCAGAAGACCGTGGCGATCAAGGATGTCCTGTGGGAATTCTTCCGGGGCAATGAGGGGAAGCCGCCGAAAGTGGCGGTGGAACGGCTGCCTACCGTGCGCTACTCGCTGCTGGAATTCCCGGACGGCATGGAAGTGGATGAGTTGACCGGAACGATCACTTGGACGCCGGACAAGGGGCAGATCGACGTGCACGAAGTCCAACTGCTAGTTTCCGACGGGTATCGCCGCGATGAACAGAAATTCCAGATTTACGTGAATCACCCGCCGGTAATCGTGTCCAAACCGCTGACGACAGCGCTGGTGGGCGAGCAGTTCAAGTACCAGATTATTGCCGAAGACAAAAATGCCGACGCCGATCTGCGTTATTCCCTGGTTAAAGGACCAACCGGCATGCAGATCAGCCGGCGCGGCGCCGTGGTCTGGATACCGAAACCGTCACAGATCAACAATAATAAATTTACAGTGAAGGTGTCAGACGGTTACCGCGAAGACCTGCAGGACAATACGGTCGACGTCAATATCAATCCGAGTATTATTTCCACGCCCAAACCGGTCGCCCTGGTCGGGTACGAATACCGTTACAAGCTGGTCGTCGAGGACCTCAACAAGGATCGTATTTCCTTCCGGCCGTTGCGACTGCCGAAATATGCCCGTTTCAATCCCAAAACCGGTTTACTGGTCTGGAAGCCCCGCAGCGACCAGAGCGGCGCCAACGACGTGATTATAATGGCCGTGGATGAGCGCGGCGCGGCGACGGCGCACGAGTTCCAGATTCATGTGTTCGTTGATCCGAGCAAGCGTCAACTGGTCAACACCGGCTGGCCGCTGCTGGTGACTTTCGTCGGCGTGATGTTCGCCTGGGGAGTCGCTCAAATTTAGACTGCATTCCGGGAGGTGGCCCCGTTCAGGATCAGGCGCAACAGGGCCTGTTCACCACCGGGGCTGGGACTGAATTGAATGCCGATGGCATAAATCGGCAAATCCTGCGCCGTCTTCAAAACGGCAAACTTCAGTAAATCCTTCTCCGTCGTTACTATATACTCCGCCCGCAGTTGTTCCAGCTTCCGGTGCAGATCATTTATATCAGCATCGCGGTAATTGAAATGATCGGTGTAGCTGACTTGCTCGATCACATTGACACCGGCCTGCCGCAGCGTTTTGCCGAAACCGGCCGGGTCACCGACGGCGGAAACGGCCAGAACCGGTTTTTGGTTCAGATCCTCCAGGGAAAGATCGGAATTCAAGCCGGTCAGTTTGGGATTAATTATGATCCGGCTGGTGAAATTCGGCACGGCCAAGCGGTTGAGCCGGCCTTTCAACAGGACCGGTGGCGTCGCCAGATTGGTCTTGGTCCAGAAAATGATATCCGCGCGTCGCAGGTGAAACCACGGTTCGCGTAAACGTCCGTAGGGGAAAAGCTTGTGCTCGGCAATCGTGTCCAGGGCATTCATCAACACCACATCCACGTCCCGTTCCAGGTTGCGATGCTGGAAGGCATCGTCCATAAGGATGTTATCGGGTTCGTAATTCTGACTCAGATAAACTCCTCCGCGATAGCGGTTGTCGTCGACAACGATCGGGATGCCTAGCAATTGGCGCTAAATCAGGCAAGTTTCTT
>JBDRBK010000153.1:0-17004 GCA_043822705.1 Fidelibacterota bacterium | reverse complement strand
CCGGACACCGACCATCCAGCAGTTGCAGGCCGTGGTGGATAACAGCAATCCGCTGCAGCAATCCACCGGAAATCCCGACCTGAAACAGCAGACCGAGCACCGGCTGATGCTCAACTATGCCGCCTCCAATCCCGACCGCGGTACTTTTTTCCTGTCGATGCTGACCCTCAATCTTGCCAACGATTACATCGGCAGCAACACCATCTATGCCAGCGACAGTACGGTTTATCAGGGCATACCGCTGCCGGCGGGCAGCCGGCTGGTAGTGCCGGAAAACCTGGACGGCTATTATACGTTCGGCTCATTTCTCACCTATGCTTTTCCGGTCTCGCCGCTCAAATCCAACCTGAACTTCAATATATTCGCGAATTACTCCAACACTCCGGGATTAATCAGCGGTATTGAGAACGTGTCCAATAATTTCAATTACGGTCTGCACCTGGTGCTGGCCAGTAATATCAGCGAACGGCTGGACTTCACCCTGACCTCCAAATCGACCTGGTATCAGATCGGCAACACGCTCAACACCAACCCGAATTCCACCTACTCGACCCTGAATACTTCCGGCAAGCTGGAGTGGACCATCGGTCCCGGAATCACCACCCATGCCAATCTGGAGTACCAGACCTACAACGGGTTTTCCGTCGCCGGTGAGAACGCCCTGGTGCTGTTGAACATGGGTCTGGGCAAAAAGCTGTTCGCCGATGACCGCGGTGAAATCCAGTTTGCCGTTTACGATGTACTGGGTCAGAACAGCAATATTTCACAGACGACAACCGGCAATTATATCGAAGAAAATCGTACGTTGGCGCTGACGCGCTATTATTTGCTGTCGTTCACCTACCGGATCAAAAACTTCCGCACCTGAACGCGATTACCGACTCCTGATCTAAGCGGATATATTCTACCACCAGGGTACGGGGATTACCGGGGCTGCTAAATCAATCAGGGATGGCGGTCAGACCTCTGGGGCGTGAACTCTATTGCCCGCCCGATCAACCATTTCGCGACCGCCGACCGATCAGCCCGCGCAGATACTCCAGCTCGCTACGTTTCAGAAAGCCGGTCAGCAGCAGTCCGGCCGGCAGCGCCAGTACCAGCAGCAAATCCCGCAGGGGCGAGACAGCGGTGGTGATGTGCAACAGGTAAATCGCCGCCGTCACCAGGACCACCCGCAACAGGCGCGACCACTCGAACGGCAACGGGAAAATCCGACGGTTGATAAAGTACATGAATCCGCTCATGATGAAAAATGACAGGCCCATGGCGGCGGCGGCCCCCATGGCGCCGTACCGCGGTATCAACACCAGATTCAGCAGGATGGTCGCCAGCGCGCCCGCCCCGCGTGTGGTGGCCACCCAGTGCGATTTGCCGGTAAGAAACGGTCCCGGCAATTGCAGCAGGTAGGTGGCTTGAAATAAGTATCCCAGAGCGATCCAGGGCACGATCCGGGCCGATGACCAGAATTCCGGGCCGTAAAAAGTCGTGCCGCCGATCGGCAGCCGCACCAGCCGGTCCACCCACAGCAGCAGCAATACCCACAGCAGCGCCAGCAGCGCCACCACGTAGGAGGCGATCCGGGCGTACAGGACTTTTTTCTCGTCACCGGCGCCCTCGCGCAGGAAGAATGGCTGCCAGGCCATGTTAAAGCCCATCACCGCCAGCAGCATCAGCATGCCCAGCTTGTAACCGGCGCTATAGATGCCCACCGTTTCCATGTCGGTCATGAATTTCAGCAGGTAGCGCCCGGCCATTTCCATGATCATGGCGAAAATGCCGGACGGCAGGAACGGCAGGCCGAAACGCATCAGTTTCTTCCAGACCGGCAGGGAAACCTGGCGCAGATCGACCCGCCGCAACACCACCGGCAGGGTCAGGAAAAAGACCACGACGGAGGCAATGATATTGCTGATCAAGACACCTTCCACGCCCATCCGGAAATGCAGAATCAACATCAGATTCAAACCCAGCGTCAAACCGACGTTGGTCAGACTGAATCCGATAAAAACAAATGGTTTTTCCTCGGAGCGCAGCAGCAGCAGGGGTATCGACCAGAGATTGTCCAGCATCAGGATCAATCCGCAGTAGGCGATATATTTGGGCATGTAGACGCCCAACAGCGGTTCGGCGATAATTCGGCGCAGCAGATACATCAGCAGGGCGAAACCGAGCGCCGTGGAAACGAACGAAACATAGGCGCTGGACATCAGCACCTTGCGCTCGGCGGGTCCGGCCGGCACATAATGTTTCATCAGGGCGGCATCGAGACCGTAATGCAGCACCACCGACATGAATCCCATGAACATATAGGCCAGGGAAACGACGGCGTATTTCTCGGGATCGAAGACATTGGTGTACAGCGGCAGCAGCAGAAATGTCACCAGCCGGGCCAGGATATGGCCGGTGCCGTAAATCAGGGTCTGCAGGGACAGTGCTTTTATCCGTGAGCGCATCAGCAAGTATCAGATTTCACGCTAGTACGCACGAAGATGCCAAGTTTTATTCGGCATAATTTTATTTTCAGTGTTCTCCGCACGCTCGCTGGCTTAGGGTTGAAGCTTCAATTCCAACGTATCGCGGAACATGCCGCTGGAACCGAAATTTTCCTTGAACCGGGCCAGACCGTAATTCGGTTCCTCGTTGACGGTAAAGATGCCGAAATCGAACACCTTGTAGCCGGCGGCGATCGCCCATTCGAAAATCGAGTAAAACAGCAGGTTCACACCGCGGTAATCCTGATAGTCTTCGTCATGGCTGATATAGAAGGCCAGCACCACCTCGGCCGTGGCGCAGAAATTGACCACGCCGGCGATCATTTTCTCATCGACAAAAGCGCCGAACAGGTTGATCCTGTCCGGGAACAGTTGCTTGAGCAGCAGCAGCTCGTCCAAAGTATGGGTGGGCTGCACGCCGTGGCGGATTTTAAGGTTTTTTTTCAGAATCCGGTAGAACGCGGCATAGTCATCCGTAGGCCGGACGACCACCCCCGCATTGCGGGCCTTGTTGACGGCCCGACGGTGGGAGGGCCGGAATTTGGCCAGATTGGCGGCGATCTCCGGTTCCAGGAACAGGATGCTGGATACCTCCCGTTTCACATATTCGAAGCCCTGCCGCACCAGGGCGAAATCGACGTAATTGGAAAGCCGCCGGTTGTAAATTGTCGGCGGCAGGGTCAGGCGGATAGCGTTGAAAGCGTTCCGCCGGGCATAAGTGATCAGACCGGCCACCAACTGCTGCGTATCGGCGAACGGCAAATCTTCCGGCACGACAAAAGACCCGAAGGAGGCGCCGGGGTGCGAGACCAGCCAGCGGCCGTTTTCGACCACCTTTTCCGCCGCCGGGAACAGCACGTAGGGCCGATCCTTCTTGGTGAAAATCAGGCTGTGATCACAGAACCGGTCCGCCGGATGATAGTTCAAAAACCGACGCGTGTGGAACAGTGTACCGTTGTTGGCCTTCCAGACCAATCCGTCCCAGAGGCCGGATTCGGAATTCTCAAAACGACGGATAGAAACAGTCATAGTAAGCCGAAATTAACCGGGCCGCAAGCGGCAAGCAATTCTTAGTTCTAAATTGGAGTTGAGCTGCCGGCTGGTCTAAATTTGATTTCAATTTTCAGGAGAATATAATGCCTCAATGTTTGATTGATTCGGTAAAAGCACGTGAAATTTTAGATTCCCGCGGGAATCCCACGGTTGAAGTTGATGTAATTCTGAGCGACGGCAGTTTCGGCCGGGCGGCGGTTCCTTCCGGTGCCTCCACCGGCGAGCATGAAGCGGTGGAACTGCGTGACGGCGATAAGACCCGTTTCGTAGGCAAAGGCGTGACCAAAGCGGTCGCCAATGTCAATGAAATCATCGCTCCCAAGGTGAAAGGTTTCGCTGCCGACGAGCAGGAATACCTAGACCGCTCACTGATCGACCTGGACGGCACGCCCAACAAATCGAAGCTGGGCGCCAATGCCATTCTGGGTGTTTCGATGGCGGTGGCGCGGGCGGCGGCGGCCAGCCGCAACCTGCCCCTGTACCGCTATCTGGGCGGTGAGGCGGCGACGACCCTGCCGATCCCGATGATGAATATCCTCAACGGCGGCAGTCACGCCGACAATAATGTCGATATCCAGGAATTCATGATTTTCCCGGCCGGCGCCGGTTCCTTCGCCGATGCCCTGCGGATGGGCACGGAAACTTTCCACCAGTTGAAAAGCGTTCTGAAAAGCAAGGGCCTGAATACCGCCGTCGGCGACGAGGGCGGCTTCGCCCCCAACCTGCGCAGCAACGAAGAGGCGATCGAAGTGATCCTGGAAGCGGCGGCCAAAACCGGCTATGCCATCGGTAAGGAACTGTTCCTGGCCCTGGACGTGGCGGCCAGCGAAATTTATAAAGGCGGCAAATACAGTCTGGCTTCGGAAAACCGGGTCCTGTCTTCGGTGGAGATGGTGTCCTATTTCAAGAGCCTGATCACCAAATACCCGATCGTATCGATCGAAGACGGTCTGGCCGAGGACGACTGGGCCGGCTGGCAAATCATGAATGCCGAACTGGGCGGGCAAATCCAGATCGTCGGCGACGACCTGACCGTGACCAACATCAAGCGCCTGCAGCGGGCGGTGGATGAGTCATCGATCAACGCCATCCTGATCAAGCTGAACCAGATCGGGTCGGTCACCGAAACGCTGGACGCCATCAAACTGGCGCGCGACAACAACATGGGCGCCGTCATTTCCCATCGCTCGGGCGAGACCGAAGACACCTTCATCGCCGATTTCGCCGTCGCCACCGGCGTCGGCCAGATCAAGACCGGTTCGGCCTCCCGCACCGACCGGGTCTGTAAATACAACCAGCTCCTGCGCATCCAGGAAGAACTTGGCTCCGCCGCCCGCTTTCCCGGTCTGGAGGTATTGGGCCGGAATTAGTGTCACGCGGCAGGAAAACACCGCGGCGTCAGCCGCGGCGCGCAACAACTTCCGACGGCGCCCGTCCGCAACGCCTGATCCGGGGCGTTCTGACTCTGGGCGCCGTGGTCTTGTTGCTGATTTTTTTCTTCGGCGATCATGGACTCTACCAGCTCTACCAGTTGCGGCTGGAACGAAAACAGATTCAGCGCAATATCGAGGACCTGCGGGCCGAACGAATCCAATTGGAAGAACAGAAACTGCGGCTGGAAACCGATTTTGAATATATCGAGCGCCTGGCCCGGGAGCGCTACCGAATGGCTAAAAAGAATGAAAAGGTCTTCAAGGTGATCGAAACCGGCCAGACCGACGACAAAAAATAAACTTCACGGTTTTAGCGGTACCCGAAGATTCAAAGGGAATGTGGTGTCGGTGGTCAGGAACAGTCATTTATAGTCACTCATAGTCATTGGTGGTCATTCGGAGTCCGCAGGACGAAGAATCTCTGATGCCGGAGCTTTGGGCAATCATGCCAAGGTCTTGGGCAATCATCCCGAAGCCCTGGGCAACCATGCCGGATCAAAGTGCTGTGCTAAAACCCCAGCAGGTAGTACACCCGGTCGCCGCCCGGCCGGGCCGTACACATCAGTTCGACATTTTTCGGCGCGGACTTAAAATCATAGTACAGATCAGCCGTGATCGCCCCTTCCGGGGGAATCATCGCCAGCCCCTGGTTCGTACCCATGAAAGGATTGAGCTCGCCGACGACATCGCCTTTACCGGTCACCTTGAGCAGCATCATCGGGGCGAAGTCAAGGTTCCGGTCGCTATTGTTTTTGACCTGCAGGCTGAGTTTGACCGTATTACCGTCACGCTGGGCGCTGGCCAGCTTGAAGGTGGCGTTGTCGGCCACCTGGCGCTCGCCGATATTCTTGGCCACCCGCCCTTCCAGTAGCGCTTCCATGGGAATATAGAATTCCACCGTGGCCATGATATACTGCCCCGATTTATCTTTGCGCAGCTTGGTGACCGTAGCCCCGGGCAGTAATTCGCCGACAATGCTTTTTTCATTTGCAGGATTCAGGTAAATCGGTGTCTTCTTGATGACTTCGGTTTCCTGGCCGGTCAGCAGCGTCATTAACGCCGGCGCCAGTAAAATAATGCTTCGCTTCATGAATCAACCCTAATTGGTGATAGTTGGAACGGTGATAAAGGCATCCAAATAGATTTCCACCCGCCGGTTCTTGGCGCGGGCGGCGTTGTCGCTGTTGGGCACTACCGGGCGAAATTCGCCGTAGCCCATGGCGGAGAATTTTTCTTCGGGGATGCCGGCGAACTGACTCAGCAGTTTGACAATATTCAGGGCGCGGGCGGTGGACAAATCCCAGTTGCCGTCATAACGGGAAGTGCCGGAGAGCTGCAGGTCGTCGGTATGCCCCTCGCAGCGGATTTCAATATTCAATTGCCGGCCGGCGTTTTCCACCGACTCGATGAATTTATGCAATTCCGGGTCATCCTTGACCCGCACCACGCGCGACAGTTTGATGATACCGCCGATCTGTTGCAGCAGGGGATAGACATCCGGCTGGACATCGGCATCCATCGAGCGGAACAGGCGGCCGCTGGCCATCGTGATTTTCACGCCCTTGGTGACCCGTTCGACCATCACATAGGAGGAGGTCACATTATCGGCCAGCTCCTTGTAGCTTTCGTCCAGCAGCATATTGATGACACGGTCGATATGCTTTTCCGCGTCGTTCATGATCACCAGCAGCATGATGAAAAAAGTCAGCAGCAGGGTCACCATGTCCCCGTAGGTAATCGCCCAGGAAGTACTCTTGGCCCGGGCCTCCATCTGGGAAAGTCCACCGCGGCGTTCCATCGCTACTCCTTCTTGGTGCGTTTACTCTGGGGAACGAAGGTCATCAGTTTCTCCCGCAGCAGGATCGGGTGATCCTTGGCATGGATGCCGATGATGCCCTCGGCCATGATGTTCTTGACCATGATTTCTTCTTCGGACTTGCGCTTGAGTTTGCCGCCGATAGGCAGAAACACCAGGTTGGACAGCAGCACGCCATAGAAAGTGGTGATCAGGGCCAGACCCATGCCGGCCAGCAGTTCGGCGAATTTGGCCGCCACATCGAAATTGACTTTGCCGATGGCACCGTCGCCACCGCCGCCGGAAAAATTATTCATCATGACGATCAGGCCCATCACCGTGCCCAGCATGCCGAAGGCCGGGGCGTAGGCGCCCATGTAGAAGAAAATTTCCTGGGCGATGGCATGGCGGTGGCGGATATTGCTCAGTTCCAGCGACAGGAAATTGCGCAGCCGGTTGGCGTCTTGTTCGTTGATCGCCAGCTCGATCCCGTTGCGCAGGAATTTATCGTTGATGCTGGCCAGGTCCGCTTCCAGGGACATGATGCCGGTCTTGCGGGCTTTTTCGGCTTTATCCACCAGCAGGTTGATCATTTCGATATAACCCGATTTCTGCGCGCCGAAAATCACCTTGGTGACTTTGAATAACTGCATGAAATTCTGGATCGGGTAATTGACCAGGGTGGCGGCCAGGGTGCCGCCCAGCACGATCCCGATCGCCGGCGGATTCAGAAACCACTGCAACTGGCCGTGGCCGAAAATAATTCCCTGGGAAACCAGGCCGATCCCCAGAATCAAACCGATGGCGGTGCTAATATCCATATTGACCCCTGATTAGGAAAAGGATTAGTGCCGTAAAGTTAGTGCACAGCAGGGGCAAATTACAAGGATTGCCGACGTCGGCCCCGGTGCGAAATTAATTTGAAAAAACAAAGAAATAGGGCTATTTTGCGCGTTACCGAAATGGGTATTTCGGCGCGGGTTAATCGTAACCTGGGAATTGGGAATCACAGCAGTAATCGCGGGGAATAGAATGAAGAAACTAATCATTGTACTTGGCTTTGTATCATTTTTTAGCAATGCCATAAATGCGCAATTATTGATAGAAAACTTTGAATATACAGCCGGAACTAATTTAACAGCTAATGGATGGTCTGCGCACAGTGGCGCTGGTACGAATCCCATCACTGTAAATGACGGCGGACTTACATATAGCGAATATCCTGGATCGAATATTGGCAATTCTGCACTTGTTGATAATACAGGAGAGGATGATAACCGGACATTTTCTGAACAATCTTCTGGCACTATTTATGTTTCTTTTCTTGTTCGTGTGGATAATATAGCCGCTGGATATTTTATTCATCTGGGAAAAAATACCACAACTTTTGCAGCCAGATTATTTATAAGAGACGCAAGCGGTAATCTTCAATTCGGTCTTTCGAACACTAGTACCGGCAGTTTTGCAAGCACTCCAACAAATTTCAGTACAGGTACTACATATTTATGTGTTATAAAATACGAAGTATCTACTGAAGGTAATGCCAGTCTATGGGTTTTTTCATCTGGCGCTCCCGGTAGTGAATCTGCTGCTGGCACGCCTGAATTATCAATAAGTGGTTCAGGGCAAACATCTATTAGCATGATTTGTCTACGACAATATAGCTCTAGTCAAAATATTATAGTTGATGGTATTAGAGTTGCTACATCCTGGGGAGATTTATCCCTCCCCGTCGAACTGACCAAATTCGAGGCCGTAGCCAACAACGGTAAAATCGTTTTGTCCTGGACCACCGAATCGGAGACCGACAACCTGGGCTTTCTGCTTGAGCGCAGAGCGCAGAACGCAGAGCAGGGTGAATGGACGGCGGTAGCCGATTACAAATCTGCGGTGGCGCTGGCCGGGCAGGGCTCGACCACCCAGCGCACCGATTATCAATATAGCGACAGCGCCGTGTTGCCGGGAGTGGAATACGGTTACCGCCTGGGCGATGTGGACTACGGCGGCAATCTTACCTGGCACCAGACCGTGCAGGTAACCGTTCACGCCGCCGAACAACCGACTCAAGCCACGGAGTTCGGCCTGCACCGGGCTTATCCCAACCCGTTTAATCCGGCGGTAACGCTGGGGTACGACATCACCAGCGACAATCAAACCATTCTGCAGGTTTTCAACGTCCGCGGGCAACTGGTTGCGACGCTGGTGGATGAGTACCAGCCGGCCAACAGCTACTCCCTGGCCTGGCAGCCCAATACTCTCAGCGCCGGGGTCTACCTGGTACGGTTACAATCCGGCGGTATGGTCAATGTTCAGAAGGTTGTATACGTAAAATAATTGTTGTTGCGGGGGCGCACGGTAGTGCGCCCCTTTTAAACCATAGCTATTTCTCCGCAGGGCACCATAAACCGTGCCTCCATTTTATATCTTCCCAAGGCTCCCCCGACATCCCTAAATCTTACTTTGTTTGGTTCTGTTGGAGACAAAACGGATTGCAACTCCGGTCTGTGTTCAAAAACACTGTAACATATTCGGATTGATTTTAAATTAGCCGGTTGATCGACCGCCAATCGGTCAACATAGCAATGATTCGCCCGGCATTTTTCCACAGCCAGGAAAAACGCCAGTAGAAAAACAGGTTTAATCCAGTCCCTTAAAACCAGTAAACGTCAATTTAGATGCCTGATAGCAATATCCGGGGGAAATGTGTCAAAGATTAACCGACTATCAATTCTCATTTTTCTTTTTGTACTGACGAACAATTTAATTCCAGCCGGAATTCCCGGCGGTTATTATGATGCGGCCAGCGGCAAAAGCGGCACCGAATTGAAGGCTGCCCTGCACGGAATAGTCAAGAATCACACCCGCTATCCTTATACCGGCAGCGGCACCGACGTCTGGGACCTGCTGAAAATCACCGATGAAGACCCGGAAAATTCCGCCAATGTTATCCTGTTGTACAGCGGTCGCTCCCATCCCAAATCCGACAACAGCGGCGAGAACCTGACCTACACCGGCGACCGCTGGAATCGGGAGCACGTCTGGGCTAAATCCCATGGCTTTCCCAGTGAGAGCGACACCGCCTATACCGACATCCATCACCTGCGGCCAGCGGACGAATCGGTAAATACCGACCGCAATAATCGCGAATTTGATGAATGCACTACCGCCCACACCGAGGCCATCGGCTGCTACTATGATACCGAGGCCTGGACCTGGGAGCCGCGCGACGCCGTCAAGGGCGATGTAGCCCGGATGATGTTTTATATGGTGGTCCGCTACGATCCCGGAAAACATTCCGACGACAGCGAATACGACCTGGAACTGGTGGACTCCACCGGCAATAACGCCGAAAACAGTCCTCTGTTCGGCAAGCTCTCGACCCTGTTGACCTGGCACAACGACGACCCGGTGGACAACTGGGAGCGGACCCGCAACGATACGATCTATCATTTTCAGGGAAACCGCAATCCCTTTATCGATCACCCGGAGTATGCCGTTTCGATCTGGGGTTCCAGTAATACCACCGTCCAGTTCAGCGCTTTCGGCGCCACCGTCACTGAAGGCGCCGGGACTTACAACCTCACTGCTTCCCTTTCCAACATGTCAGCCACCACCGCCACTACCGCCCAGGTGGCAATCACCGGCGGCAGCGGTTCCGCGGCCGACATCAATAATTACACCACCCAGACCGTCACTTTTCCGGCCAACAGCAGCGCCGACCAGACCATCAGTCTGACCCTTACCGATGATGCCGTATTTGAAGGCAGTGAGACCATCACGTTTGCGCTCCAGAATGTCAGCGGTGGCAATTCCGCCGCCAGCGGTTACCCCGGTGAATTCACCCTGACTATCAGTGAAAACGACGCGCCGCCGCTGTATATCAGCGAAGTTTCGGAAGGCAATGCCGATTATACTACCGAATTTCTGGAAATCTACAATTCCAGTTCCGCCACCGTCGATCTGACCGGCTACAAACTGGTGATGGCCTCCGCTTCCACCAATACCAGCGAATATGTTTTTGACATCGGCAGCGACGGTGAGGGCGGTGATGTCCTGGTCCCTGCTGGCGGTCTGTGGGTCATTTCCCGCGGGGCCGACCGTTCCACTTTTGAAGCGGCCTTTTCGTCGTTCCCGTCCGCCGCCAAATTCTATGACGGTAATACCAGCCTGTTTTTTGGTACTTCCACGGCCCGGCGCTGGCGGTTGCGCGGCAGCGACGGCAGTGCCAATGCGGATGACGGCACCCTGTTCGACGATACCGGCGCGGCGGCCGGCGGCGACGGACTACGCACAATTCAGAATCCGATCGGTACATTTACCCCCAGTAGTTCCGCCAACGGGATCAATTCGACGCCCGGCCAACTGGATGGCGATCAGTCCCTGGCAGTGGAATTATACCGCTTTTCCGGACGTTCAGCGGGCGGGCAGGTGCTGCTGGAATGGTCCACCGCCTCGGAAATGGATAACCTGGGATTTATCCTCTATCGCCGGGATAATTACTCGGATTTTCAAAAAATCGCCGATTACCTGACCGACGACCGCCTGCAGGGGCAAGGCTCGGTCAGCCGGCAGACCGATTATCAATTCAGCGATCGACAAGTGCGGGTGGGACAAACATATTATTACACGCTGGCCGATATTGATTATAACGGTTTCGCCACCAGCCACGGTCCGGTGGCGGTCACTGTTCAACCGGCGGCTTTCGGTCTGGCATCGGCCTGGCCCAACCCCTTCAATCCTCGCACCAATATAACCTTCAACGTCGCTAACCGGGACAGCTACCGGGTCGCGGTGTTCGACATTGCCGGCCGGCTGGTGACCGTCCTCAACGACGGACCGCTGGAGCCGGGACAACATACTATCGTCTGGGATGGCCGAACCACCTCCGGCACCGCAGCCGCCAGCGGCTGTTATCTGCTGAGACTGGAATCCGGCACGATGGTTCAAACCGGCAAATTGCTGCTGACCCGCTAACAGTGTTCCCGGCTCAAGGTACTTGCCCCAACCGGCTTTATACCGCTAAACTACTGCTGTGATTAATCGATGAAAGCGACTGCCACACTCATGAACACTATTTATACCGCCCGCCTGCGCCGCACCGCTATTGCCATGCTGCTGGCATTGGCACTTGTTCCGGCCCGCGCCGACGTCCCCGCCGGCTACTACAACCCGGCCAACGGTTTGACCAAAACCGCCCTGCAGGTTGCCTTGCACGGCATCATCGATAATCACACCGATCTGGATTACGCTTACCTGTGGACCGCCTTCCAGTCCACCGATAAAAAACCCAACGGCAAGGTCTGGGACATGTATTCCGATATTCCCGGGGGCACGCCGCCGTATGAATTCACTTTTATCCAGGATCAGGACATCGGGTCGGGCGGAACCACTGAAGGCGATGTATATAACCGCGAACATTCATGGCCGAAAAGCTGGTTCAACGATCTGTCACCCATGAACAGCGATTTATTTCATCTCTATCCGACCGATAAACTGGTGAACAATAAACGCGGCAGCTACCCCTACGGCGAGGTCGGTAGCACCTCCTGGACTTCATTGAACGGCAGCAAGGTGGGCTCCTGTTCCTACCCCGGCTATACCGGGACTGTGTTCGAGCCGATCGATGAATATAAAGGTGATCTCGCCCGTACCTATTTTTACATGTCGGTGCGTTACTATGGAGAAGACGGCGTTTGGGCCGGCAGCGCGATGACCACCGGCGCCCAATTGAAGGACTGGGCGCTGGCAATGCTGCTGGATTGGCATGCCGCCGATCCGGTCAGTCAAAAGGAACTGGACCGCAACGACGCGGTCTACGCCCTGCAGCACAACCGCAATCCGTTCATCGACAACGCCGCTTTTGCCGAATTGATCTGGGGCGACCCGGCAGCGACTGATCCTGCCGCCAGCGGGTTGAATCCCGCCGGCTTTATGTTACAACCGGCCTACCCCAATCCGTTCAATCCGGCGACAATGTTCGCGGTAACAATCAACCGGCCGATGCCGGTCAGGATTTCCATTCTTGACATCGGCGGCCATGAAATAACTCAAATCAGCGCGGGGCCGCTGCTACCAGCCGAGTACAATTTTTCCTGGGATGGTTCACTGGCTAACGGTTCTAAAGCACCCAGCGGCCTGTATATAATCGCGGTGCGCGGTGACCGGAATTTTATGACACAGAAGATTCTGCTGCTGCGTTAATCGTGATTCTGTTCGCGGGACAGGCGCCGGCTGGCGTCGTACAGACGTTCCCGTTCTTCCGCCGATAACCCGTTATAGCCGACCCGGTTGATCTTATCCAGAATCTGGTCGATTTCCTGCCGGTACTGCGTCTTCTTCTCCACCTTGCGTTCCCGGGACTGGGTCCGGAATTCGGTGAATTTCTTGTGCATCGAAAAGCGCATCTTTTTCATATGCCAGTCCGACTTCAGGTAAAGGTAGCCGATGATCATGCCCGATAGATGGGTCAGATGAGCGATATTGCTGCCCGGTCCCAGGGATGAAACAAAAGCCATGGCGCCGAGAAAAATGACAAACCATTTTACTTTGACCGGAAACAGAAAATAAATATAGACGGTCCGGTTGGGGAACATCATCCCGAAGGCCAGTAAAATTCCGTAGACAGCACCGCTGGCGCCGATCAGAATCGATTGCGGGTTGCCGATGTTGAACAGCAGCCAGATCAGGCCCGAACCGACGCCGGTGGTGAAATAATATTTTAGAAATTCCTTTTTGCCCCAGATCGTTTCCAGTTCGCTGCCGAACATCCACAGGACAAACATGTTGATCAGCACATGCCAGGTATTGCCATGCATGAACATGTAGGTGAACGGTTGCCAGATCAGCGGCCAGACCGTAGACGATGAGAGACCGAAGATCAGCGTCAGGTCGATCACCTGGCGGGCGATCAGGTTCAGGATAAAGATACCGACATTGATGATGATCAGTATTTTAATCGCTTCGGTGAAGACCCGCGGCCGGAATGAAAACTGACCATGTTCGGACTGGAATTGGTAACGCATGCTATTTCGATGTGGCTTCCGGGGGAAAGTTCCGCAGCCGCCGGCGGTTGCAGGGATTAAACAACGGTGACAATGCGCTGGGCGGCGCCTCCGGCACCCGCAGTTGCGGCATCAGGTAGCGCCGCACCCGCACCAGCCCCTGCGCCTGGGACCGCAACAGGGCGGCGGTGGCGCTCACTAATAAGTCCCGCGGCAGAAAGCCGCTGATACCGCTGAAGCCGTACTGCCGCAGCCCGTCCCGGATGATCGTACCGCAACTGCGGGTGAAAAAATTAAAATCGCGGTATTTCTCCGGTTGCCGGGAATCGACCGGCGTATCGTGAATCACCGCCAGCTCATTATGAAAAATCGCCGCCAGTTTCCCGGTATCGATGCCGGTGACCCGGGTGACGTGGATCGTCCGCATAAAATTCCGACCGAATTTATCGTAGTAAGCCCGCCCGTTTTCCAGTATCTCGAATTTGCCGTTGCCCGGCGACGGGGCGAATTCGCCCAATGCCGGCCGGTAAAAATATTCCTCCGGCGACATGGCTTCATTCTCGTTGACCAGGTGGGAAAAATTGAATATTTCACCGGCCACATTAATAGCGACATGACCAAACGTCGAGGCCGGGTATTTCACCAGACGCTCATTGTAATACAGCTCAACGATCGGTTCGGCGGCCGGCGCCTCAGCGGGCCACATGATAATGATCGGCCGGCCGGTTTCATAATCGGTCTGCGGCAGGTAGCGGGAGCAGATCGACCGCCCGGACCAGTGCCGCAGATAGCCGTCCCAGATCAGCTCATCGGTGAAATGGCGCCGGCCCTGCCCGTCTTCGACGAACGCTCGGGCGCCGTCCTGCACCAGTCTGCCACTTATGATTTCCGCTGTCATCAGTCCAGAATTTGTTTCAATACCTTCAATGATTGCAACTCGGTAATATTCTCGAAATGGTAGCGCATCTGGGCATTCAGATACTCGGCGATAGCCTTCCGGTCGCGGGCGGTGACCGGAAGGTCCGGTAGCGACGCCAGATCGTGTTCCAGCAAAGCTTCGATCAGCAGTCGGCTGTTAGGTCCCGCCGCCGGATCGGGGAGGGTGAAACCGATCAATTCCCGATCATACAGGTTGGGGCGAAATCCCAGGCTGGACAGCAATCGGACCTGGAAATACCAGAACACCAGATTCAGGCGCTCCTGGCGCTGATTGATGGTCGTCAGCACTTCCACCAGCAGATCGAACAGGTCCTGATGGGCGTCGTGGTCCCGCTGCGTCTTGTCGGTCAATTCGACAACTGCCAGGCCGTAACTGATTTTCTTCAGATCGCCCAGTATCGCCGGCCAGCTACCTAAAAAGGAGACTTTGGAAATGGTCTGCAGCTCGCGGGTGGTTTTATGATAAAAGACCAGTTCCAGATAGCTCATTGGTTGCAGATAGGCGCCCAGCGGCGATTTCTTGCTGCGGGCACCCCGGGCGATCAGGCTGACCTTACCCATATCACGGGTAAAACACCGGACCACCAGACTGGTGTCGCCATAGGGAAAGCTTTTCAGCACGACGGCCGGTGTCTGCACAATCATCGCGTCAGGACTAACTTATCCAACACCGGCCGCGGCCTGTCTGCCTTAATACGCCTTGGCGAAAATGACTTCGTGAGCCGCCGGCCGGCCGCTGAAAATGCAGTTCAACCCCTCGGTATTTCCATCCGGCAGGATCAGGCGGATCGTCGCCTTGGTCTCGTCCTTGATCTGCACTTCGGTGGCAGTGGTTCCATCCCAGCCACAGCGGACAAAGCCACCTTGCTCGGCGATTATGGACTTGAATTCCGCGTAGGTGGTCGCACTGTGGGTGTTGGCGGCGCGATGTGCAACGGCCTGGTCGAACAGTCCCTGCTGAATCTCTTCCAGCAACCTGGGTATCAGGGTTATCAGCTCGGTTTTCCCGACAATCATTTTTTCGCTGCTGTCGCGCCGCACCAGCACCGCCTTGCCGTTTTCCACATCCCGGGGACCGACTTCCAGCCGCAGGGGTACGCCCTTCATTTCCCAGTCGTTGAATTTGAATCCGGGCGATTCACCGCGCCAGTCCACCTGGACCCGGACATTAATATTTTTCAGTCCATCCAGTACCGGCTGCAGGTATTCTTTGACCAGCTCCTTCTGCTCATCTTTGCGGGCGATAGGAACCACGATTACCTGGATCGGCGCGATCCGCGGTGGCAGGCGCAGGCCCTGATCGTCGCCGTGGGCCATGATTACGGCACCCACCAAACGCGTGCTGACGCCCCAGCTGGTGGCATAGACCAGTTCTTCCTGGTTATTCTTGTTCTGGAAAGTCACGTCGAAAGCGCGAGCGAAATTCTGGCCCAGGTTGTGGGAGGTACCGGCCTGCAGCGCTTTCTTGTCCTTCATCATGGCTTCGATACAATAGGTATGCTCGGCCCCGGCGAATTTCTCGGACTCGGACTTGATGCCGGTCAGGACCGGTATCGCCAGGTAATCTTCGGCCAGACGCCGGTACAGTTCCAGGATCAACAGCGCCTCCTGCTCGGCTTCCTCGGCGGTGGCATGGGCGGTATGGCCTTCCTGCCACAGGAATTCGGTGGTCCGCAGGAACAGGCGGGTGCGCATTTCCCAGCGTACTACATTGGCCCACTGGTTGATCAGCAGCGGCAGGTCGCGGTAGGACTGGATCCAGTTCTTGTACATCGACCAGATCACCGTTTCGGAGGTCGGACGCACAATCACTTCCTCCTCCAGTTTCGATTCGGGATCGACTATGACGCCGCCGTCGGGACCGGCCATGAGACGGGTGTGGGTGACGACCGCGCATTCCTTGGCGAAACCCTCAATATGGTCCGCTTCCTTACTCAGATAGGATTTCGGGATGAACAATGGAAAATAGGCGTTCATGTGCCCGGTTTCCTTGATCATTTTATCGAATATTTCCTTGATATTCTCCCACAACGAATAGCCGTAGGGTCTAATGACCATCGTTCCTTTCACCGGACCGTAATCGGCCAGGCAGGCTTTGGTCACCACATCGGTATACCAGGCGGAATAACTTTCACTCTGGGGCGTTACACCTTTTGACATAATACTTCCTTATTATTGAAACATAAAGACACGGAGATCACCAGGATTATTTTTTAAGGTTCCTCAGGGTCCGATATTAAATCTTTAAAAATACAATAATGAAGTTACCGGAAGTCAAGGCGGGCATTCAA
>JBDRBK010000152.1:0-2345 GCA_043822705.1 Fidelibacterota bacterium | reverse complement strand
GCTGCCGAATGATAAAATACCCAGTGAAAACGAGTTAGCAACTGCTTTTAGCATCAGTCGCATGACCGTGCGGCAGGCCATTCGAGAACTGGTCAAGGAAGGCTATATCCATATCAAGCGGGGCGAGGGGACCTTCGTGCGCGAAATCCCGGCCACCCAGATGCTGATCAAACTGGAAGGCTTTTCAGCGGTAATGCATAAAATGGGTTACCATACCCATTCACAGATTCTGCGCATCCAGAAAATTATCCCGTCCATGGAAAAGTACGAATACGCCTACCGCGGCCTGAACGAGTTACCGGAACAGCCGTTGGTGATGGTGCGTCGTCTGCGCTACCTGGAAGAGACGCCCTACTGTCTCGAAACGTCATTCCTGACCCATGCCGTCGGTGAAGGTCTGCTGGAAAAAGGTTTTGACGAAAACATCTCGATATACGGATTCATCGAACATGAGCGAAAAATCCATCTGTCACGGGCGGAGCATATCATCGAACCGGCCTTGTGCAAGGGTTCCACGGCCGAGTTGCTGAAAATCAAACAGGGCAGCCCGATTCTGTTCATCCGCGGAACGACCTATTCGATGGATAACCGGCCGATCGAGTACCTGGAAGGCATCTATCGGGGCGATAAATACAAATTAAGTGTCGAAATCAAACAATAATTTTTGAGGCAAAGAACTACGTGGAATACCGGGCGCTGACGGAATACGAAATTCAGGTACTGACGCAAAATGGTTGCCGTGCCGATGATTGGCTGACGCTGACGGTCACGGATGGCTTCGATCCCGATTGTGTCCGTAACTGCCAATTCACGGGATCGGTGCAAATCGGCGCACATGCTGCTACCGTCCTGGAATCGGAAGGTAAAACCTACCGGCCTGGTATCCGGAATGCCTGGCTGGAGAATGTCGCGGTCGGCGATAATTGCCATATTGCCAATGTTGGCGGACGGCTGGCCAATCTGGATATCGGTGAAAAAGTAATTATCGAGCATGTCGGCAGTATCGTCTGTCAGGGCGAATCGACATTTGGCAACGGCCACGCCATTGAAGTGCTGAACGAAGGCAGCGGCCGGGAAGTGAAAATCACCGCAATCACCAGTGCCCAGACGGCCTATCTGGCCTGCCTGTACCGGCAGCGCAAATTATTAGTCGAACATCTCGACCGAATGGCCGATGATTATGCCGCAACGCTAAAATCCGGGCGGGCGACCATTGGAAACGGAGCCCGAATCAGCGACTGCCGGACAATCACCAATGTCCTGATCGGTAACGCCGCCGTAATCACTGGCGCCGAGCGACTGCAAAACGGTACCGTCGTCTCCACTATTGCTGCACCGACTATCATCGGCAGCGCCGTGATCGCCGAGAATTTCATCATCCAGCAGGGCGCCAGCGTCAAGGAAGGTGCCCTGATTTCCGGTACTTTGATCGGGGAAGCGACTAAGATCGGCAAACAATTTTCGGCTGAAAACTCCACCATGTTCGCCAACAGCGATGGTTTCCACTCCGAAGTCTGTTCGATTTTCGGCGGTCCCTATTCGGTGACCCACCATCGTTCCACGCTGTTGATCGCCGGAATGTTTTCGTTTTTTAATGCCGGCAGTGCCACCAATCAGTCCAATCACATGTACAAACTGGGTCCGGTACACCAGGGCATTCTGGAGCGGGGCTGCAAGACCGGCTCCGGTGCGTACCTGTTGTGGCCGGCGCGGGTGGGTGCCTTTTCCGCCGTGATGGGCAAGCATTACGCCAATTTCGATACCAGTGATTTCCCGTTTTCCTATATCGATATCGATAAGGGCCGGTCGACCCTGATTCCGGCAATGAATTTCCTGACGGTCGGAACTGTCCGCGATGGCCTGAAATGGCCGGTCCGGGATCGCCGTAAGAATTCCGATAAACTCGACTTACTGATTTTCGAGGTACTATCGCCCTACACGGCCCAGAAGATGATCCGCGGCCACCGCATCATGGACGACCTTTATGAAAAAACCGGGAAAGGGCAGGAGTCCGTGATTCACAACGGTATTCATATCAAACGCCTGTTATTGAAGACCTGCCGACGCTATTACCGGATGGCCCTGGATATTTATTTCGGTGAATTGCTGCTGAATCACCTGCGGCAAGTTCGGGAAGGCAAAACTTCCCTTGGCAAGTACGATCCGGATGGTATGACCGGCGATTGTGCCTGGATTGACGTGGCCGGACTGCTCTGTCGTCAGGATCGCCTGGAAAAGGTACTCGGACGGATCGAAGACGGTCGGCTTGGTTCACTGGAGCTGGTCCAGGCGGCCCTGTCCGATGTTTATACGGCCTACAAGGCCGACGAATGGAATTGGTTTTT
>JBDRBK010000151.1:0-13484 GCA_043822705.1 Fidelibacterota bacterium | reverse complement strand
CCATCGATTGCTTTTTCCAGCACCACCAGCACCGGTTCCGAGGCGACCTCGCCGGTCAGTCTGACGGTCCAGCTCAGCGCTGCATCGGCCCGTAATGTCACCGTCGGCTATGCCGCCACCGGTGGCACCGCCAGTGGCAGCGGCACCGATTATACCCTGGCCAGCGGCACGGCCACGATTACCGCCGGGGCCACGTCCACGCTGATCAATATCGTCATTAATAATGACGCCATTTTCGAAGACGACGAAACCATTGAAGTGGAATTAGCGGGTCCCACCAATGCCACCGTGGGAGCCAATTTCACCCATACCTATACAATTGCCGACGACGATCCGACGCCGACGATTTATTTTTCCAGCGCGACATCCAGTGGCGCCGAGAATTCCACGCCCGCTACGATTACGATCAACCTTTCGGATATTTCCGGGCTGAACGCGACTGTCGATTACGCCCTTACCGGAACCGCCAGCGGTGGCGGTGTCGATTACACCCTGGCAAATGGCACCGCCACGATAACTGCCGGTGCCACCTCGACCACGGTTCAAGCAACGATTGTCGATGATGCCCTGCTGGAAAACAGCGAAACAATCATTTTGACCTTGTCCAATCCGAACAACTCGGCCTTAGGTGGAACGACCGTTCACACCTACACCATCACCGACAACGAGACGGCACCGACCATTGATTTCAGTCTGACAGCATCCGCTGCCGATGAAGCCGCCGGGACGAAAAATCTGACGGTGCGGCTGTCGGCCGTTTCCGGTTTGAATGCCAGCACAAATTATTCCGTGACCGGTGGGAACGCCAGCGGCGCCGGAGTCGATTATACTCTGGCCAGCGGTACAGCCACGATCACCGCCGGACTCTCGACTGTCACGGTTCCGGTGACAATCACCAACGACACTTTGGATGAGCGCGACGAAACAGTGGTGGTGACCCTGGCAGCGCCAACCAACGCCACTTTGGGGGTAAACACCGTTCACACACTGACTATTACCGATAATGATAATCCGGTCAAGGTGGCTTTTGCCAACGCCACTTCCACCGTCAGCGAAGAAGTTTCCCCCAAATCCATCACCATTCAACTCTCTGTCGCATCCGGCAAGGAAGTATCGGTGGATTATGCCGTAACCGGTGGGACCGCCAGCCCGGCCGGTGTCGATTATACCCTGGCGGCGGGGACCGCCACCATCGCGGCCGGCGCCACCACGACCACGATCGACGTGACCATCAATGACGATTTGCTGGATGAGGCCGGCGAGACGGTCATTATCGGTCTGTCCAGCCCGGATAGCGCCGATCTGGGAACGATCAGCAGTCACACAATGACCATTACCGATAATGACGACCCGCCGACGGTGCAGTTTACCGCCACCAGTTCCAGCGGCGGCGAAGGGACGGCCAGTGTCAATCTGGGGCTGCAAATCAGCGCCGTATCCGGCCGTAATGTAACGGTCGATTATGCCGTAAGCGGGGGCACGGCTACCGGCAGCGGAACCGATTATACCCTGGCAGCGGGCACTGCTACGATCACTGCCGGGGCGACTACTACCACCGTAACAATCGATATCGAGGATGATGCCCTGGATGAGAATGCGGAAACGATTATTGTCGATATTTCCAATCCGGTGGCGGCCTCACTTGGTGTAAATACCAGTTATACTTATACTATCACTGATAACGACGATCTACCGCTAGTGAATTTTTCCACAGCCGCGGCCAGCGGGGGCGAGGCCACCACGACGGTTACGGTGACAATCAACCTGTCCCCGGTTTCCGGGCGGACGGTCACGGTCGACTATGATCTGAGCGGGGGAACGGCCACAGCCGGTGGCACTGATTTCAGCTACACTGCCGCCACAGCCACTTTCGCTGCCGGTGAGACATCCAAAACTTTCACTTTTTCCGTGACCAACGACTTGCTGGACGAAGCCGCGGAAACGGTGATTTTTGCATTGTCCGATCCGGTCAATGCCACCGTCGGGGCTACCAGCCAGTATACCTATACGATTACCGACAATGATGATCCGCCGACAATCGCCTTTACTACCGCCGGATCGACCGGCGGTGAGAGTATTGACAGCGTCTATTTCAATGTCGTGCTTTCGGCGGTCTCCGGGCAGGAAATTACTGTGAACTATGCGGTTTCCGGGGGCACGGCTACCAGCGGCAATATCGATTACAGTCTCCCTGCGGGAACACTGACAATCCCCGCCGGAGGAACTACCGATTCGATCCTGGCGATTATCAATAACGACAACCTCGACGAAGTCAGCGAAACGATCATCATTGATCTGTCCGGTCCGGTCAATGCGACGCTGGGCACTGCCTTCCGGCATACCTATACGATCACCGATAATGACGATCCGCCGGTGGCCTTCACGGTAGGTAAAGTAACGACGGCCGGAACGCCGTCTGTTGCCGGATACTGGAACAATTCCAATACGGGATTAACCGTGCGTGTCCCGGTTGAAAACGCTACCGATCTGGAAAGCGGCACGATCCAGGTGCTGGCCAAACTGTCCACCGGGAATTATGAAAATCTCGGGAGCAGCTATACTATATTGAACAGCGACCTGGGTGATTCGGCCACAGTGACCATTTCCGCGGCCCAGTTCGAAGGGCTGTCGTTTTACGCGGAAAACATCAGTGTAATTATCTCCGCCCGCATTACCGACATCTATAGCAACAGTACCGTTGGTACGGCCAGTTCAACCACTATTTATGTGGATACTGTCGTCCCCGCCGGGTTCGTCACCGGTACGGCCACGCCCACTGGCGGCCGGGTCGTCAGTGGCTACTGGAATGGTACCAATACCGGTCTCAATGTCATCGTACCGATCGCCAGCGATAATAGTCTGATCAACGGTTCCGTACAACTTATGGGGGCAGTCGATCCGAATACTTATGTAAACATCGGCAATTCCTCGGCGATTATCGCCGGCAATCTCAACGCCAGCAAAACACTTTCGGTAGTCTTAGCCGATCTGGCGGCGCTGGATGATTTCGTAGACGGCGGTAGCTTGAAAATCAAGGCGACCATTACCGACGCCGCCGGTAACAGCACCAGTGGAACTGCCAGCGCCAGTGTCCTGATCATTGCCACCGTCCAACCGGCGGTCACGGCCGTACAATCGTCCACTGCCGATGGCTATTACAATCAGGGTGATTCAATCTACGTACGGATTATTACTGACGATAATGTCAACATTGTCGGCACGCCCCAGCTCAGTCTGGAGACCGGCAGCACCGATGCCTTAGCCAATTACCGCACAGGCAGCGGCAGCAGCAGTATTTCGTTCCTTTATATTGTCGGCACCGGACATACCAGCGCTGATCTTGATGTCACTGCCACTACGGCACTGACTTTGAATGGCGGTACAATCCGTGACGCCGCCGGCAATAACCTGGTACTGACCCTGCCGACACCCGGCGACGCCGGTTCACTCGCTGATAATGCCGACATTGTCATCGATACCGCCCCGCCGGCGGCCTATATTTCGCTCAGCGATTCGCTGGTCAAGCAAGGGGATGTCACCAACATCATTGTCGACTTCTCCGAATCAATGACTGCTCCGGAAGTCTATGTACTTTACGCGGAAGGGTCGGAGCTGGATACGGTCGCCCTGACTCAGGCCGATGTACTGACCTGGACCTACTCCACGACGGCGCCGGCGGGTAATGACGGCAACGCTACGATCAGTATCATCGGTACCGATTTGGCCGGTAACGCCCTGACCAACGCGGCCACGACCGGCCGGCGGGCGTTGCGAGTGGATAACACCGATCCGGTCTTTTCAGCTGTATCCAACACCACCGGCGCGTACGTCAACCACAAACAGGTCGGTTGGACGCTCTCGGAAGATTTACTTTCCGGCAGTATTCTGTGGAGTCGGGTGGCCGGTCCCGGTGGTACTGTCACCAGCACCCTGGCCGGGGCGGAATTAGCGGCCGGCACCCGGGCCGTAGCCCTGGTGACCAACGATCCGGCCCTCACCGACGGCGCCCGCTACGACATGATCTTCACCGGTATCGACTCCGCCGGCAATAGCGGCACACTGACGGTGGAGGACGTTACCTATGACGTGACCGATCCGTCGGTAGAACTGACCTATTCCCAGTATTACGCCAACGCCGGGACGGTGGTCACGATCACTGCTACCTTCAGCGAAACCATGGACGGTGAATACGGCTTCTTGCCGAATCCGATGATTCTTCTGGACTATAATGAGGGCAATGGTATCAGCAGCAGCAACGCATTGACTGTGACGACCGGCAGCGACTCCACGATCTGGACCTACGCCGCCACGATGCCAACGGGTGCCGCCAATGATGGTATTGTTCTGGTCAGTGTTCAGGCCAACGATCTGGCCGGCAACGCCGTGCCGGCTGACAGCATGTTTCACGCCGATACACTGGTGGTCGACAATGTAGCGCCGACGGTAACCTTCAGTTATGTAAATACCACCCAGACCAGCCTGACCAACCTGGGTAAGGGGGGCGACGGTGTCCGGATCACGGCGGCCTTCAACGACCGGATGCGTAGCGGCGGCAGCGCCCCGACTTTGGATGTTCAGTATGGCGTTGATCTGGAAACGAGCGTTACCTATACCAGTGCCACCGCCGCCGACAGCACCTGGATTTTTGATGTGATCCTTCCGGTTGGTGCGTCCAACAGCGCCGCCATGACGGTCACTGCCAGCGGCCGCGATCTGGCTGGAAATCTGGTCAACAGTTTCCTCGACGATAATATATTCATTGTCGATAACACGCCACCGGCGGCCTTTACCACTGGCGCGGTGGTCGCAGTGGGTGGCAACGTGATTACCAATTGGATTAATAATTCCAACGACAGCCTCAGCATCATCGTACCGGTCCTAACCGCCGACCTGTATGGCCAGGCCGTTCTGCAGTATGCGATCAATTCCAAGATGGATACCAGCACCACCTGGGCCACGGCCGGTTCCGCCGATATCCTGGTGATTACCGGCAACCGTACCAAATACCGGGAAATCGACACTGTTCTGGCCGCCCTGAACGCTCTGCCGGCGGTAACGGTTGAGCAGGGAGATACGATTCTGACCCGTGTCGCCAAATACGATCGGGCATACAATGTAACCTACGGGGCCGTCAGCGCCAACCGGCTGGTTTATGATATCGTCGGACCAACGATTGGTGCAACTCTGACCTGGAACAGCACCAGTCCGGATACCCTGATTTCCAATGATAATCTGAATATCGCCTGGGGTGCTTTCAGCGACCCGGTTCCCGCCACCGCTTCGGGAATCACCCGCTATGAATGGTCCGTGCAATTCCAGGGGATGGGACCGGCCTGGTCGGATTTTCTGGATTGGACTTCGGCCGGATTGAGCACCTCTGTCGATACGACCCTGGCCCTGACACACCTGCAGAGTTACCGGATTCGCGTCCGGGCCTGGGATGTGGCCGGCAATGTGTCGTCCGCCGACAAGGAGTCGTCGGCCTTCCTGCGGTTGAATTCCGCCCCGGTAATCACCGCAATTTCTACGACGATTGTATATGAAGATTTGGCCTATAGCGACACAATTGCAGTGACCGATCCCGATTTGGCGACGATCAACGATGATTCCTTTATCTTTCAACTGCTACCGGTTCACCGGGATGGCTGGACGCCAGCGACACCGGCGACGATCAGTGCGACCGGTGCCATCACCTGGACCCCGGCGCCGGTCGATACGGGCATCTATGATTTCACCGTTTACGTCAATGACAACTGGGGCTTCAAAGATACTCTGGTTTATGTGGTCAGCGCCCTGCCGGTCAATGACGCGCCGCTGATTGCTTTCAATGATTCCACCGTAGTACTGGTGGAGGACTCGCTGCGCACTAGCCGCATTTACCTGGATCATTTCATCAGTGATGAGGATGACGATCTGGAGGACTTGATCTGGTACGGTTGCACGATTCTGGATACGGTGAACAATCCCGGATATCCGTCCCTGAACCGGGGCTATAACCCGGCGCTGGCTGTCAGGTCGCGACCACTGGTTTCGTTCGTTCCGGCAATCGGGCTGGCATCTCTGGAAACGCATGCCGCCGCTGCCGCCGCCTGGGCGGCCGATCCCAAGGTGCAGGTGACACTCAGCGAATCCAACGATTCGACCTTCGCCACGATCACCGCCGATTCCAACTATTTCGGCGCCCTGCACCGGCTGGTGTTCTATGCCCGCGATCCCGACGGAGCGATCGCCGTCGATACGCTGCTGCTGGCGGTCGAATCCCGTAACGATCCGCCGGTCCTGACGACGATCCCGGACCAGGCCATTATCGAAAATGATTCACTGCGGATCGATCTGGGTGAATATGTTTATGATGTGGACGATGCCACTTTGACCTTTACGGTCGCGGCGTTGACCAATGCCGGTTACCTGACGATTTCCAGCGCCTCGTTCATTTCATCCGGCCTAGGCGATTCAGTACTGTTCACACCACAGGCACTGTGGTCCGATTCGGCCCGGATTCGGCTGATCGTGCGTGACGATTCCAACGCCGCCGACACCACCGAATTCACCCTCGATATAATCCGCGTCGACCGGCCCCATCTGACGCTGGCCATAATCCAGAACAGCGCCTTCACCGGCAATTATGAAATAATCGTCACCGATACGGTCCAGAAAACCGTCGACTGCGCCGTGACTGTTAACACCGCCGCCGTCAACCTGGATACGATCGCAGACTATATTTATATCGGCCGTACAGCGCTGGAACAGGTAGCGACCTTCACGATCAGTGCTCACGCCCAGGGTGTCGTCGGAGACACCACGATCACCCGTACCGGCGCCGTGGTGCTGGCGCGGGCCGGTGCCGTCTGGAACGGCGCCAGCAACGATGGTATCTTCCGGATCGCCGGTAAAACCGGTGCCGTGACGACCACCCGCCGGCTGCTGATGGTCGACTCGACCCTGATCGACAGCCGCGAAGGGATAGCCGCATCCTATCGGTTGGGCGCTGCAGGACTGCGTTTCGACCGGCCGGTGCAGGTGCGATTTGCCAAAGACAGAGAAGACCAGGCAATCTACCGTAACAGCGGGTCCGGCTGGACCGAACTGCCGTCACTGTCCGATCAGGGTGAGATTATCGCCTGGACGACCGAGATGGGCTATTTCCGGCTGGGTCGCCGTACCCTGATCGTGCCCGAACATACCAGTCTGCGTCCCAATTATCCCAATCCGTTCAACCCGGCCACCACGATCGTCTACGACCTGGGATTCAGGGACGGACCGGAGCAGCGCGTCCGGATCGATGTATTCAATCTCCTGGGGCAGGAGGTAACGGTCCTGGCGGACGAGGTTCAGGCCCTGGGCCGTCATGAAATCCGCTGGGACAGCCGCAATTCCCGTGGTGTTCCGGTGGCATCGGGCCTGTATTTTGTCCGCATGCAGGCCGGCGCTGATTACGTCAAAACCCAAAAAATCATGCTGGTCCGATGAAGAACCTATTTTTAATCGCAATTGGCATTCTGATTTTGGCTGCCTTCGGCGGCGGCTGCCGGGAAACTTTCGAAGCCAGCGAACTAGAATTGTCCGACTACGCCTGGGAACAATATGAAAAGGGCGCCTACCTGGAGAGCTACACCTGGTTCCGGGAGGCGGTCGTGGTCGATTCGGTGTATCAGGATGGCTACAACGGCCTGGGCTGGTCGCTGGGTCAACTGGCGGAGTTCGACAGCAGTACCTATTATTTTTCCCTGGGACTGGCCTGCCCGCAGCCCAAGGATGTTACGGCCACCATCCGGCACGAAATCTGGGCCGGACTGACCTTCGCCCACCAGGCCGCCGGTGAGGATCAACAGGCGGTTGTTTACGGCGATTCCCTGCTGGATGATCTGACCGATATTACCCGGTTCCCGACTGCCAGTTGGACGTTCAGTCATGATGCCGATCTGAACCACCTGGATCTGCGCCTGGCCCTGGCCACCGCCAATTACAATTTGGGTCGTTTCAATCTTACTAACAGTCATATTCAGGCGATATTGCTGGCCGTTGCCGCCACCGATACCTTCTCCGTCGATACCACCACAGTGCTGGGCCGGCAGGCGCTGGCGGAAAAGATCGAAGAATTGCGCGAAGTTCTCGCGCCCTGACCGCCACCGATGATCGACCACGAACGCTGGATGGATCAGGCCCTGATCCAGGCCCGCCGGGCCTATGCGGCCGGCGAGGTGCCGATCGGCGCCGTCATCGTTAAAAAAGGGACTGTCATCGGCCGTGGCTATAATCAGACCGAAGGTTTGAATGATCCCACCGCCCATGCCGAAATCCTGGCGATCACCGCCGCCGCCAATACCCTGACCGACTGGCGCCTGATTGGCGCTACCCTGTACGTCACCAAGGAACCCTGCCCGATGTGCGCCGGGGCGATTATTAACGCCCGGCTTAAAATGGTGGTCTTCGGTTGCTACGATGAAGAGAAGGGCTGTTGCGGATCGTTGTACCAACTGTGCGGCGATCCCCGCTTCGGTAATAAAACAGCAGTGAAAGGTGGTATCCTGGAAAAACCCTGCCTGGGGCTAATTCAGGACTTTTTCCTGTCCCGGCGCAAGCCGTAATTTCAACTCCTGTTTGGTGCCGGTGGCGACCGGTTTGAAATTTGGAGAGGTGGCAGAGCACGGCTGAATGCACCGCACTCGAAATGCGGCATACCCTTTGGGTATCGGGGGTTCAAATCCCTCCCTCTCCGCCAACCTGCGCCCCGATGAACCGGGGTCTTCGGTTGACTTGCTGATCGTAAATATTATTGCAGGATATTAATTCCAGCAGGAGGAGAATATGTATTATGTTTATTGTCTGGAAAATAAAGAAAAGGGCTATCTATATTGGATCAACTTTTAATTTGAAACGCAGAATATTGGAACACGAACAGGGCAAGAGCTTAGCTATAAAACCGCATCGGCCATTAAAGCTCACAGCCTACGTTGCAGTAGAAACCGTAACTAAAGCCCGCAGACTGGAAAAATTATAAATATGTTAAAGCCAGGACTCCGTTGACACTGGTAATTATTTCAAATGGTCATTAAAGCGGTGTTATCCGTTTAGATAACACCTTTAAATTTGCCGGCAAGGAATTAGAACAAGAATCGATTGATATCGCATTATTTCAAATTAAACCCAAAAACTGCTGAGCCGCAATTCATGACGTTAAAAGCCGTCCTTTTTGACTTGGACAACACCCTGATTCTTTATGACGAAAATACATTTTTCCGTCAGTATTCCGGCGCGCTTTACCGCCATTTCGCCGGAGTGATTCCCGTGGCCGAGTTTGCAGACCGGATGTTGCGCTCGACTCATATCATGGTTCAAAATGACGGGTCGCAGACCAACCTGGAGCTGTTCATGCAGGCTTTTTCTGACGGGTTAAACCTTCCGGTTGACGAACTGCTGCAACGTTTTGATAAATACTATACTGGTGAATTTCATCATTTTCGAGAATTGATGCAGCCGCTGTCCGGCACCCGTGCGATTTTTGATTATATCCGGGACAGGGGGTTGAAAATCGTCATCGCCACCAACCCAATGCTGCCGATGTCGGTCCAGCAACAGAAATTGCAGTGGGCCGGGTTGGACGGTTTTTCTTTCGACCTGATTACCGCCGTCGACAACAGCAGCTACTGCAAACCAAATCTGGAATATTACCGGGAAATCTGTACCAAGATTCAGGTCCCGCCGGAAAATTGCCTGATGGTCGGCAACGACGCCCTCAACGATATGATCGCTTCGCGGTTGGGCCTGCGGACCTACCTGACCATCGACAGCGGCAACCTTTCGATTGAGCTCAGTCGCGCTCTGGCGGAAAAAGGCCAGCTTGATTTTCCGCCCCCGGATCATACTGGTCCCCTGGCTGAATTAACAACGGTAATCGCTGAATTGACTGGAACTGGGCTGGACTGATGCACTATGCAGGTGAACTGGCTGCCTTGGGAACGGCCCTGTGCTGGACTTTCGGTTCCCAGTTGTTCGAAGCGGCGGGGTTACGGGCCGGCTCCATGGCCGTCAACCTGTTGCGCCTAGTGCTGGCGCTGGTTTTTTTCTGTATCGTATCCCTGTTCGTCCGTGGCAGCCTGATTCCGCTGGATTTTCCGGTTCACGCCTGGGTGTGGCTGGGGCTTTCCGGATTCATCGGTTTCGCTCTGGGCGATTTGTTCCTGTTCCAAGCCTTCGTGGAAATCGGCCCGCGCCTATCAATGCTGGTGATGACGCTGACCGCGCCGATCTCCGCCATCTTGGGATTGATATTCCTCGGTGAGGTTTATACTCCGCTGCAATGGCTGGCCATGGCGGTCACTCTTTCCGGCGTAGCCTGGGTGATCCTGGAACGCTCGGGGCAGGGCAATGGTCGGCGGCGGAAGGTCCGGGTGATTACCTTTACCGGTGTGCTGTATGCCTTCCTGGGCACCGTCGGTCAGGCGGTGGGCTATATTTTGAGTAAATACGGTATGTGGATCGGCGATCATTTTATCGAACCGTTTGCAGCCACCCAGATCAGGATCATCAGCGGTATCATCGGTTTTATGGTCATCGTCACAATCCGGGGGTCTTGGGGCAAGGTGGCAGCGGCGGTAGCCAACAAAGCCGCACTGGGCTTCATGACGGCGGGTGCATTTGTGGGACCGTTCCTCGGTGTATCCCTGTCGCTGCTGGCCCTGCATTACACAACCGCCGGCGTCGCCACCACCATCACCGCCCTGGTACCGATTTTCCTGATTCCGTCGGTAATTGTGATCGGCCGGGAACACGTGTCGCTGCGCGCTTTTCTGGGAGCGGTCGTGGCTGTGGGTGGCGTGATTCTATTGCTGGTATGATCGGTAAAAATCATCTGGATATTCATGCTCGGGAGCATCAGATTCACGACACAAAATCCATTGAATTAGAACTCGATCAGGCCAATTTCTTGATAACGAGGAGCCACTCATGCGCAGGATAAGCAAAGTAATTACCATCCTATTTAAAAATTGCCTCAAAACGTCGGTGGCACCAGTTGTGCTCGTTCTACTGATCGCCTGTGCCAAGCAGGGAGCTATTGTGCAGGAAGACGCGGTGAAAACCCTGCTGATCTCCCAGGCAATCGATTTTCGCTACAATGAATATGCACCGGCCACGGTCTTCATCGGTTTTGATGGCCGGATCAGTAATCGGGAAGGCCGGGTAGTTAAAAAAGTCAAATTACCGCAGCCGAATACCATCTACCGTTTGGAGGCATTGACCGATACCGAGCGGAATAACTTCCGCTGGATTGTCGCCGGCGGCTCGCAAATCCATACTTTTCGGGATTCATTTCGGATCGGTCCCGACCAGGATATTAAATTGCGGTCGGATAAACGCATACAGCTCCTGAAGATTATCGATCACATGCCGCAACTGACCGGTTTGAATTCGGTCCGGCACAGCCTGCAGATTGAGAATCCGAATGCTTTTCCGGTGCAGCTGCATTTTAAACGGGTCGTATTTTCCAAAAGCGGTCGTGAAATCGAAGAACGGGAACTGGCCTGTGGCGATACCTTGCAATCCGGCGATTTAACCAAAATATATTTAAAGGATTACATTAATTCCGATCTGTTATCGGAAACAGTAGCAGTATATATCGACTCCGTATTTCATATCTGACCTGATACTATATAAAATATTCCGGTCACTAAATCGACTTTACTACAGATACATTAAAGTGCATTTCAAAAGCCGGTTTGTTTTTAACTTCGGGGTGGTTCTTCAGCAGAATAAAACTGCCAGAAATACCGCTGAAGTTCCGATTCCGACTGATTCAATTAAGGGAGAATTGCAATGATTAGAAAAATTTCCATTACTGTGTTGGTTGTATTGTTTATCGTCGCCATGCCGGTCAGGATCCTGGCCCTGGCGGGATTCGAACGCAGTGACCTGATTGCCATCCCCGAGCCCGAATTGAACGTTGGTGGCGTTGGTAATCTGATCAGCGGAGTCGATTTGGATGGCGATGGTAGAACTGAAATTTACCTGGTCAACGATAACTGGGCCGATGCGGAAAGTGAGAAGATACCGCGGATCTATAAGCTGGAGCTGGTCGACAACGCCTGGCAGGTGGTTTGGCAATCCATAGCTCCCGTGGAAGCCCAGAATACCTGGCCGCCGCTGCTGATCACCGATCTTGATTCCGACGGCAAGGATGAACTGACCTGGCTGATCGTTAATTTTACAACAACCACCAGTCCCAATCCATTCCGGGTGGTCGTTTATGAAGAAGCTGGTGATGGAAGCGATGTATTGGGTGTCAGCGATGGATTCGGGGGCTATTATCCCAACGCCATGTGGACGATTACCGATACTGATAACCTGGAAATCCGGCCGGCCAGCGCCGCTGCCGCCGATGTTGACAATGATGGTACCGTAGAGTTGATTTTTGCCGACCGCAAAGGTAATAACGGTGGTTATTATTTTGGCGTCATTTCCGTCGATGATATCCCTGACGATGGCAGCGGTTTTGAGACCTGGACTATGGAAACCTGCGGACTTGACCATACATTGTCGGACAAGATCGACAACAAATGGGACGTCGCCGTAGTGGGTAGTAATATGTATTTTTTCGATGAATTTGAAATCAGCAAGGTCGCCTGGGATGGGAGCGACTATGTTTACTCGACTTTGGCGCCGCTGCCGGGCGGTATTTCCTTCAATTCGGTGGAAGTGGTTGATCTCGATGAGGATGGTATACAGGAGATGATTACCGGCGAATTGACCTACGGTGACACGACGCGGCATATCTGGTTGCTGCAGGAAGACGGTGACACACTGAAACGGACTGCGCTGGTCGATATCAACACTGAGGAGCTTTTAAATGGTGGCTTTTTGGGTGGAGGCGCTCAGGGGGATATTGATCAGGATGGCTATCTCGATTTAGTGTTCGGCAGCCGCTATTCAGGTCCGCCCAACGCCATGATTTTCCGGCTGGCTTATCGTGGTGGAGAAATCAGCGATCCGGCCAGCTACGAATTCTCGGTGATCGACACCGGTATCGTTTCCAGCGGCGGGTATTGGACGGTGGTAAACATCGCCGATATCGATGGAGATGGAGAATTGGAGGTATTGTACACTTCATCTTCATCGGTGAGTGGTGAGGCGGGAGCAGAAAGTCACCCGATTGTGGTGTTGGATTATGATCCGGCCTATATCAATGTTCAAACGGATGTTTTACCAAAATCAATACTAATCGGACGGAATTATCCCAACCCATTCAATCCGTTGACCAAGATCGAGTATCAGCTGGCTGAAGCTGCCAGGGTCAAGGTAGTTGTTCTTAATCTGTTGGGGCAGGAGATTAAAGTACTGGAGGCCGGTCCTGTTCCCGCCGGCCTGCGATCGGTAGTATGGGACGCGACCGATCAGTTGGGCATTCCCGTCGGCTCTGGTGTTTATCTCTACCAGATCGACACGGAATCGGAACGGTACAATGGGAAAATGATTTATTTGAAATAATT
>JBDRBK010000150.1:0-13369 GCA_043822705.1 Fidelibacterota bacterium | reverse complement strand
GAGAACCAAATAACCAAAATAAGCAATTGCCTGCAGAAAGACAGACGCGGTATATTTCGGTCTCGAAATTTCTGTTTTATTGAAAATTAAATAACGGTCTATGAATAAGAAATTAACTCCCCGATATATCATCGTTGGCGTGATATTGGCCTGGGCGCTGTACGCCCTGTGGCCGACGCTGCGCTATGAAACCATGTCCGATGACCAGAAAGAAACCCTGCGTGAAGCCGGTGAACTGAAGGCGATTGAGTCCAAGACCATCAAGCAGGGACTCGACCTGAAGGGCGGGATGCATATCGTCCTCGAAGCCGACCTGCCGACCCTGATCAACAATCTGGCGGTCAATAAGGATCGGAAATTCGAAACGGTCGTCGACAAAGTGCGCGAAGCCATCCAGGACCCGGAAACGGAATTCTTTACCCTGTTCCGTATGGAAGCGGAAGCGGCCGACCTGCGCCTGCCACGCTATTACCCCGATTACGGCGCCAACCCGGCGGATATCATCGACGGTCTCGAAGAAGAAGCTACAGATGCGCTCAACCGCGTGCTGGAAATTCTCAGCAACCGCGTCGACCAGTTCGGCGTCTCGGAGCCGACGATCCAGAAGCAGGGTAACCGGCGTATTATCGTCGAACTGGCTGGTATCCAGGACCCGGAGCGGGCCCGCGAGCTGCTCCAGAGCACCGCTCTGCTGGAATTCGTGCTGGTAAAGAATCCCGAAGTCACCCAGGATTTTCTGGTCCGGATCGATAAGATTCTCAAAGGCAGCGAAGAACTGGAAGAAATCGTCGAAGCGACAGGCGACACCGCCGCCGCCAGCGCGCCGGTCGATGAATTCGTCAGCGAAGACAAAACGATTTCGGTCAACGAATTATTCGGAGAGGCCGAGACCGCCGCTACCGACGCCGAAACCGGCAGTTCGGTGGTGGTCGACGACCGTCTGTTCGCCGAACGGCCTTTTTCTTCTCTGCTGCGTAATCTGGGCGGCGATATCGGTGTGCCCGAAAAAAATTATTATGCCGTCAAGAAAATTCTGGAAATGCCGGAAGTCCGTGACCGGCTGGCGGTCACCAACAGCCAGTTCCTGTTCAATGATTCGCCGGAAACTTACACCTCCGCCGATGGTGTGGAAGAAAAATTCTACCGCCTGTACCAGTTGGAGAGTGAATCGGAAATCACCGGTGGTGTGATCGAAGAAGCGCGTGCCACGATCGGTTCCCAAGGCAGTGAAAACGCCGGGCAGAACATTGTTCTGCTGGATATGAACAGTGAAGGCCAGCGCACCTGGGCCCGGGTTACCGGCGCCAATATAGGTAAACGGGTGGCGATCGTGCTGGACCATAAAGTGCGGATGGCGCCAGTGATCGAAGACCGGATTGCCGGCGGCTCGACCCTGATCCGCGGTTTCGCCAACATGAACGAAGCCAAGGATATCGCCATCGTCCTGCGGGCCGGCGCCCTGCCTGCCCCGGTCAATATTATTGAGGAAAGAATTGTCGGCCCCTCGCTGGGCGCCGATTCGATCCGCAAAGGCACCCTGTCGGTAATCATCGGTTTGATAGTGGTGCTGATATTCATGCTGTTTTACTACAAAACCGCCGGCTTTATCGCCGATTTCGCCTTGATCTGGAATGTGATTCTGATCCTGTCGGTGCTGGCTTCGCTGGGAGCGGCCCTGACCCTACCCGGCATCGCCGGTCTGATCCTGACCGTCGGTATGTCGATCGACGCCAACGTTATTATTTTCGAGCGCATCCGCGAAGAACTACGCAAGGGTAAAACACCCCGGGCCGCTATCGACGCCGGTTACGCCCGCGCCCTGACGACGATTATCGACGCCAATGTCACCACCGTGATCGCCGCCCTGGTACTATACCAGTTTGGTACCGGTCCGATTCGTGGTTTCGCCACCGTCCTCTTCTGGGGTATCGTGATCAGTATGTTTACGGCGATTTTCGTTACGCGTACAATTTTTAACACCATTACTTCCCGCAAACAATTACAGACCTTAAGCATATGAGACTGATCAAAGAAACCAAGATAGATTTTATGGCCAAATCCCGGCTGGCCCTGACCGTATCGGGAATTCTGATTGTGGCCGGATTACTATCGATTTTTTTCCATAACGGCCTGCGACTCAGCATCGATTTCAACGGCGGCTCGATGATCGCGGTTCAGTATACCGAAGATATCGATATCAACGAGATCCGTTCCACCCTGTCCGCCGTGACCATCGAAGGCCAGAGCTACGATTTCAGCCGCAATGAGATCAAACATTTCGGTGATTTGTCCACCGTCTCATTGAGAATTCCAGCCCTGGAGGATCAACCGAAGAATTTGAACCAGCAGATCGTCGATTTTCTGTACAATGCCTATCCGGGCCGTGTCCCGGCTAACAAGCCGGATTTCATGTTGTCGATCGAAACCGTCGGTCCCAAAATCGGTGCCGAACTCAGCGGCAAGGCCTATCTGTCGATCATTTCGGCGCTGATCATGATTCTGATGTACATTTCGGTTCGTTTCGAATTCAAATTCGCCCTGGGCGCCATCGCCGCCCTGACCCACGACGTTCTGATCACACTGGGTGTTTTTTCGATCCTCAATTATGAGATATCGCTGCCGGTGATCGCCGCTTTCATGACCATTGTCGGTTATTCGCTGAATGACACGATCGTAATCTTCGATCGCATCCGGGAAAACATCAAAGGCATGCGCGGTGTCGCGTACGGAGAAATCATCAATCGCAGCATCAATTCATCCCTGAGCCGGACAATCATCACTTCCGTTACCACTTTCGTTGTGGTATTCGTGTTATGGATCTGGGGCGGCGAGGTCATTCACACCTTCGCCTTCGCGATGATCATCGGCGTGGTGGTCGGTACCTATTCATCAATTTACATCGCCAGTCCGATCTTATTAATGCTCCATGACCGGTACGGCGGTGGCAAGAAGAAATAATAATTTTCCGGATTACCAACATCATTAACATAGAAAGCTCCGTCACGGCGGGGCTTTTTATATGCTGAAGTGAAGCTCAAAGTAATAAGCCTGTATATTCTCCTGTGCCTGGTCTGGGGCACCACCTGGTTTTTCATTAAAATCAGCCTGGAGGGCACACCGCCGTTTCTCGGCGCCGGCCTGCGGTTCCTGTCGGCGGGACTGATTCTCTGGGGGATCGTTTTCTGGAAAAAGGACTATCCGACCTTCGACCGCACCTCAATCATGATCTACCTGCTGTTCGGCGGATTCAATTTCGGCATCAGCTACGCCCTGAGTTACTGGGCGACCCAGTATATTTATTCCAATCTGTCGGCCATTATCTGGGCCGGCTTTCCGCTGATCGTGACCCTGCTGGCTCATTTCACCCTGCCGGATGAGCGGTTGAATCCCCGTAAAATAATCAGCATTATTATCGGAATGTCAGGCGTACTGCTGATCATCAGCGACAGCGGCAATCTCGGCGGCGACAATGTGCTGGCCGGCATTCTGACCGTATCGCTGGCGGTGCTGCTGGCGGCCTGGCCCAATGTCTACCTGAAACGTCACCAGGGCGCCGTCAAACCGATCCCGATGAATGCGGTCAGCCAGACCCTGGCCGGAATCGTGATCCTGACGCTTTCAGTTCTCTTCGAGGGCGGCCGCACAATGACCATGGATTTCACCAATTTATTCGCCCTGGCTTACCTGACAATTTTTGGCACGGTTCTCGCGTGGGTAATTTATGTCTGGCTGTTTTCCCGGTTGTCGATCACGCTGATCTCCTACATCGCCTTTTTTCCGCCGGTAGTGGCAACGATCATCGGATGGCTGGTTCTGGGGGAGAAACTGACTTCGGTGACCGGCCTGGGCGCATTGCTGGTTCTGACCGGCATTCTGATAATGAACCGGCGCCGGAAACCGATTCAAAATGGAATTTGAATTAGCCGTTCCGCCGGATTTCCTGTTTTATCAGACGCTCCAGGACACCACCCGGCAGCCCTTCGGTCTGAGCGAATGCCTGCGGGAGAAAACCTATTTTTCGATCATCTATGGTGCACCGGTAGCCATTATCCACAATTCCCGGCGATCGGTACTGGAAGTCACCACGACCGATTCCACTCCCGCCGGTCCGCTTCGGGAACTACTGACCAGGCGCTTCGGCCTGAACCAGGATCTGGATTCATTCTACCGGCATTTTGACGCCGATCCGGTTCTGTCCCCCGTGATCCGGCGACTGACCGGGTTGCGGGTTTTCCAGAAAGATAATCGTTTCGAAGCGCTGGTCACGGCGATTATCGACCAGCAGGTCAATCTGGCCTTTGCCGCCACTCTGAAAACCAGGTTGATCAGGGAATTCGGCCAATGCCAGATCGTCGATGGAATGGAATTATTTGAGTTTCCCCGTCCCGGCGCTCTGGCCGCTCTTGAAGAACTGGCGCTGCGGCCATTGCAGTTCACCGGCAACAAGAGTCGTTTTATCATTCTCCTGGCCCGCGCCATCACAGACGGCAGTCTTAATCCGGACAACTGGGAAACCTTCACCGACTACGATCTGCTGACCGCGCTGCAATCCGTATACGGTGTCGGCCGCTGGACGGCGGAATACGTGGCCCTGATCAGTTTTAACCGCCTGAATATGTTTCCGGCCGCCGATATCGGTCTGTTGAATGTCCTGCAGAAAATCTATGGTCTGGAGCAACGACCCAAGGAACAGGAAGCCCGGCAAATGTCGCAGCTCTGGGAACCTTATCGCGGTATTCTGACTTTCTACCTGTGGTATGCCTATGAGCAAAATATTGTTTAGTCATATTGCCAGTGACTGGTAAACTCGGGCAGCGTTAAGGAGGAAACATGATTGCTTATACTGAAATCGAATCGCCGATCGGACGAATTACCCTGGCCCGCAGCACGGCCGGACTGTGCTACCTGGCGTTACCGGGCCTCGCGGAACGGCTGCAGCCGTTCATTACACACCATTTCCCAGGCGAGCGTCTGACGGAAAACCAGACCGCGCTGCAAGTGGAAATCGCCCAATTAGGTGAATATTTTGCCGGAACGCGGCGATCCTTTAAACTGGCTCTGGACTTACAAACGGCATCCTTCTTCCGGCTGGCTCTGGCTGAAGTGGCCAAAGTTCCCTATGGTACGACAGTTTCCTACGGCGAGATCGCCCGTCGACTGGGACGTCCGAAGGCCGTGCGCGCCGTCGGCGGCGCCAATGCAGCCAATCCGCTGCCGATCGTAATTCCCTGCCACCGGATTCTTGCTGGGGACGGCCGCCTCAACGGCTACGCCGGCGGCTTGGAAATGAAAGCACAGCTCCTGCGGCTGGAAGGACTCCCGTTCTGACGGCGCCGTACCTGACAACAGTTATTCGATCACCAATTCTGGAAATAATATGAATAATTTTCTGCAAAGCATCCGTAAAATATTTCTGACCGGACTGTTTGCCGCCGCTCCGATCGCGCTGACGGTCTATATCATCGGACTGATCTTCCGCGTGCTGGACAAACCGACGGCGACTTTTCTGAAACAATACCAGATCGAAATTCCGGGTCTGGGAATTATCATATCGGTCACTTTGGTATTCCTGCTGGGAATTTTCACCACCAATGTGTTGGGGAAACGGCTGTTCGCCTGGGGTGAAAAATATCTGGCGTCACTGCCGATCATTAATCCGATTTACAACACCATCAAACAGATCACCACCGCCTTTTCCGGTTCTTCCAGCCGCGCCTTCCGCAAGGTCGTTTATATCGAGTATCCCCGGAAAAACCTGTGGACGATCGCTTTTGTCACGGCCGACAGCACTAATCCGGCCGGACAGGAATTTTATCACCTGTTCGTGCCGACTACGCCCAATCCTACGTCCGGTTTTTATCTGATCATACCCAAGGGCGACGCGATCGAATCGACCCTGAATGTGGAGGAAGGTCTCAAGACGGTAATATCCGGTGGCGCACTGGCCGGTAAAAAAACACCGATATTTACTGGCGGAGATCGTCCGGCCGATAGCGGCAAGACTGTTTAATTCGGCTCGCCGACGGTGAAATCCGAGCCGACCGAATTTTGATATTTTTTTACGGCTTTTATAATAAATTAGCCGGCAAAAATCTGTCTAATTACCGGAGATAGTAAATACAGCAATGGCAATCAATTATCTTGACGGAAGACGCCTTTATCGAGTGCTGCACGCCGGGTTGCAGCGGGTCCTGGCACGCGAGGACTACCTCAACAAAATCAATGTTTTTCCGGTCCCCGACAGCGACACCGGCACCAACATGGCCTATACCCTGACGGCGATTCAGGATGGAATCGACGCCAACGATCATCCGGATATCAATGAGATGAGCCAGAAGATCGCCGACTCCGCCCTGGATGGCGCCCGCGGCAATTCGGGGGTGATCCTGGCCCAGTTCCTGGTGGGATTCGCCGAGGCGATTCAGGATAAAATCACAATCGGGACCAAACAATTCTCCCAGGCGGTGGAAAACGCCTGCGGCCGGGCCTACGAAGCGCTGATGGAACCGCGGGAAGGCACGATCCTGACCGTAATCCGTGAATGGTCCGAGTATATTCACAAGCACCACGACCGTGTCTCCGATTTCCGGGAACTGCTGCATAACGGTCTGGAACGGGCCCAGCAATCACTGGAGGATACACCCAATAAACTGGAAGTGCTGAAAAAGGCCGGGGTGGTGGACGCCGGCGCCCAGGGTTTCGTATACCTGTTAGAGGGGATGCAGGAGTTTATCACCAAGGGGAAAATCAAATTATATAAACGTCAGGCCGAGCGGCGCGAACGGGCCCAGACCAAATCCGTTCAGGCCGAATTCGACGGCAAATACCAATATTGTACCGAGTGCACTATCACCGGTAACGCGATCGATCGTGGTGAGTTGAAGAAGAGACTGCAGGGACTCGGCGACAGTATCGTGCTGGCCGGCACCGCCGCAAAGGTCAAGGTCCATATCCATACTGACACGCCACAGACCGTATTCGATATTTGCCAGACAGCCGGGACCATAGTCGACGAGAAGGCCGATGACATGCTGCAGCAGCAGAAGGACGCTCACGCCGTCCATGGCGATATCGCCGTCGTGATGGATTCCGCCTGCGATCTGCCCGAAGTACTGCTGGAAAAGATGAATATCCACGTCGTCCCGGTCAAACTGGGCTTCGGCGATGAAATGATCGTCGATCGCGTCGGCATGACCGTCGATGAGTTCTGGGCCAAAGTGGCGGTCAGTCCCCATCACCCGAAAACATCGCAACCGTCTCCCGGCGATTTCAAACGGCAGTACCAGTTGCTGGCCAACAATTACCGGTCGATCATCTCGGTCCATATTCCCGCCGGTTCCAGCGGAACCTGCCAGTCAGCAATCGGCGGGGCCAAGGCAGTCAGCGACTGCCGGATCGAAGTCGTCGATTCACTGAACCTGTCGGTGGGCGCCGGACTGATTGCCCTGACCGCCGGCGAAGCGATTCAAGCCGGTCACGACCTCGACGACGTCCTGGAAATCACTAAACGCGCCATAGCCAAGACCAAAATTTACATTGGACTGGAATCGCTGGAATTTGCCGTCCGCGGCGGCCGGGTCCCCAAGGCGGTCAAGACGGTGGCCGATATCATTCGGATGAATCCGATTCTGACGGTTGGACCGGACGGCAAACTGAGCACCGCCGGCAAGACTTTCGGTATCCGCAACCGGCCGGAACTGCTGTTGAAATGGACTCTGAAAAAATTGTCCAAAGCAAAAAAATACCGGTTCGGCGTGGCCTATACGACCAACTTCTATGAAGTAGAAAAAGTCGCCGTCCAGTTGCGCCGGCTTTATGGCGCAGAAAATGTCCTGGTCGCCCAGGTGGGACCGGCGCTGAGTGTCCATGCTGGTCCGGGCACGATGGCAATCGTTGTTCAAGAATTGGAGGACTAATCGTGCTGGAATTAATTCTGTTACTTTTGCTGAGCTATATTATCGGATCGACCCCCACCAGCATCATCGTGGGTAAATTGACGCGCGGTATCGACATCCGCGAACACGGCAGCGGCAATGCCGGCGGCACCAATGTATTCCGGGTGTTGGGGTGGAAACCGGCCCTGATCGTGGTTATCGTCGATATCTTCAAAGGCTGGCTGCCGGCGGCCGTGCTGGCGCTGCAACTGTTTCCCGGTCGACTGGCGATCAGTGATAGCGGACTGGTGCAGATACTGTGCGGCTTCGCCGCCGTGCTGGGACATACCTACACCATCTTCGCCGGTTTTCGCGGCGGCAAGGGCGTGGGGACCCTGGCCGGGATGCTGCTGGCGCTGTTCCCGATCGCCTTTCCGCTCTGCCTGATCGTGTTCATCCTGACCCTGATGTCCACCGGCTATGTATCGGTCGGATCGATGCTGGCGGCCACGGCGCTGCCGGTCTTTCTGCTGATCCTGCCGCCACTGACCGGAATAACACCGGCGTCTTTTTCCCTGATTGTGTTCGGTTTGCTGGTGCCGTTTTTTGTGGTTTTCACCCACCGCAGCAATATCGGACGGCTGCGCAACGGGACCGAAAACCGTTTCGAAAAAGCGATGCTGCTGCGTCGTAAAAAATAAAATATATCAGAAACTGTGGCCGAATGCCAGGTGCAGGCGCGGCCCGGCCGGTTTGCCGGCGTGATAACCCCAGCCATAGTCGAGGCGCATCTGCCCGACCAGCGGGAATGGTATCCGCAGGCCGATTCCGGTTCCGAATAAGGGCTGCTGCCGGACCAGTCCGGCGATATCGGGACTGATCAGACCGGCATCGAAAAAGATGACTGTAATCAATCCCGCTTCGTTCTGCAGCTCAGTGACAAACTTGGGAATCAAGGTCTGACGCAATTCCAGCGCCGCGATCAGCAGTTGATGACCGAAACGGAATTCCCGGGCGGGATCGGCGTAAATCCGGCGATCCGGCGGCACCCAACCGCGCACCGTAAATGCTCCACCCAAGTACTGGACCAGCAGATCGTGCCGGTAACCGAAGCGCAGGTCGCCGCGCAGGTTGGCGGCCAGCACCAGCCGGTGTTCGGTCCCCGCCAACTTCCGGAAAACACTGCAGGAATTGTACAGATTTAAATAATTGTTACCGGTACCGTCGCTGGCGGCTCCGACAGCCAGCGTACTCTGGAGCAAGTGGCCGCGGAAAGGATCGCTGTAGATATTCCTGGTGTCATTATAATAAGTCGCCGACGGTACCAGGTAATCAAATTTCTTGGAATAAGACGTTTTTGTGAATACTTGGTGGCGTAATTCCAAACCGCCGCGTAACTTATGCTGATTATTGATTTTTTTACCAATGGTGAGTGTCGCGCCGGTACGACGCTCATTAAAAGGCAGGAAAAAATGGCTATAATGCTGGTTCTGGTACTGCAATTCCAGCGATATCCGGTCGCCGGCGATCCAGGGATCATAAAACGACAGTCCGAAGCTGGACAGGCCACCCACAATCCCGGAAAATTGCAGGCTCTGGTTGCGGCCGCGGAAATTGTTCACCAGCAACAGGCCGGACAACGACCAACCGGTTTTTTCATCGTACACCGGCGCCAGACCCGGCAGATAGCGCCAGGTTTCCACCAGGAAAAATTTAACCTCCACAGTACTGTCCGGCTGCGGGTAGGCAAACCAGCGCACCATACTGAACAAGTGCAGATTATCCAGCCGGTCGCGATCCTGGTTCATCAGGGTCGAATCCAGGGGGACCGACAGGGGGTGGCAAAGCTCGCGCCGGAGGATGTATTCCTGCGTCCTATCGTTGCCGACAAAACTGATGCTGGTGACCAGCGGTTTTTCGGCGGCAAGGGAGACCGTCCACAAACAACCGGCGATAATCAGACACCACCAGTAACCCTGGTGTTTCAAGCCCCGCATTAAATTGGCCGATCCGGCTCGCGGTCGCAAGTTTCCGAACAGCGATCTTTCATTATTCCGGCCGGGATAAAAAAATGGCCTTCAGACGAAGGCCATTAGTTGATCAAAATTATCTTCCGATCGGTTAGCGGCCACGGGCCATTTTAGCGCGAGCGACATTTCCGTCTTTATCGATGAAGTACAGATACCCTGCTTCCCGTTTAACACCAGCATCGGCTACTTTCTTGGCTTCTCCGCCCCCTTTACCGGCCCGAGCCATTTTCGAGCGCCAAACATTTCCGTCTTTACCCAGATAGTATAAATAGCCTTTTTCTTTGCCAATGCCAGTTTTCTTCACGACTTCAGCCATAAATCTCTCCTTTGTTGGTTATTTACAGAATAATAGATTCTTCGACGGGAAGTGTAGCATTAGTTTCCAATTATTGTCAAGTTTTTTTCGTCGATAAAATCGATAATTGTCGTCGATTTTTTCCGCCATTGGGGCATTATTTCCGCGAATTTCCCAGTTTCGCGGCCAACTTACGGATATGGGTCTGCGCCGATTCGGAAAACCAGGTTTCCAGGAATGGCGCATATAACTGGTCAAAATCATGTGAAAGGGTGGCGATCAAACCGGCATTGTGCGCTTTTTTATCCACGGTTTGCAAGTGTTCGATATGTTCCAGACTGGCTGCCAGTAATTCATCACTGCTGACAATCCGATCGACCAGACGCAGGCTGTGGGCTTTCACCGGCGTAAATAATTCACCACCGATCAAAGCCGTAGTGGAAATCGTCGCGCCTAATTGGTCGATCCGCGCACTGGCAATCGGTGGCAGACTGATGCCCAGTACCATCTCGTTCAATCCGATCAGGTAGTCGCTACAAGCAGCGATTCGGTAATCGCAGTTAAGGGCGATGATATAACCGCCAGCGATACAGTGGCCGTTCACGGCCGCCACCACGGGACAGGAGCTGGACAGGATCTGTACCTGAAATTCATGGAATTTCCGCATCAGTGTAACCATCGCCGATCGGTCGTAATGCACCAGCCGTGGCAGGTTCAATCCGGCTGAGAAAAATCCGGCGCTGCCGGTCAGGACGATCCCGCGCTGATCTTCCCCGTCAATTGCGGCAGTCAGTGCTTCCAGCAACGAATCGTCGATGGCGTTGGCCTTGCCGTAGTTTAACCGGACAATTTTAACGCCGTTAATGAGTTCCGTATGTAGTAATGTCATAGCTAAATTTAGCGTCGTCTTTTTACTGATCGATAATTGTTAATTCATAATTGTTTGTCGACTTTGCCCCGGTAGCTCAGCTGGATAGAGCAACGGACTTCTAATCCGTAGGTCACAGGTTCGAATCCTGTCCGGGGTACTCCTCGACAAATCCCTTTTCTCGACGAGAAAGAGCAGTTTTATTTTGCCAAGTAAAAGTGTCATACTGTTTCGGATTGTGTCCCCAAATGTCGTTTTCGGGACACGATTGTCGGGACACGCTCCCGCCATTGTCAGTGTATATGCAGCTCACGACTTTTAGGGAAAGTTTGTAATAACGGTGACATACCCTTTATTCATTCCTGAGGATAACCCAGAGGCCTAATCGAGTATTATTTGTCAAATAATTCAACTGACATAGGCCTTTCCTTTTCAATTTATTCTGAATATTTTTTAATGTTGGATATACAGTAACTAGGCTTAATGTGGGATGATAGAAATCAAGATATGCAATAATTACTGGGAATTGCTACAATGAAAACACTGTCCACTACATCGCTAAGTAAAAAATTAAATATGAGTAGCCAGGATTTATTCAAGAAATTGTTAGATGATAAATTCATTTATAGAAAAGAGGAATCATGGCATTTGACTAAAAAAGGCATGTCTGCGGGTGGAGAGATTGTAGTAAATGAAAAATATGGTGAATTTATAGTGTGGCCTGAGAATTTCAATCCATATTCAATTGATAATTCAAAACAGAAGGAATTACTTAACGCTACAAAGATCGGAACTCAATTAGGTATATCAAACCAGCGAGTTAATATGATTTTTGCCGAGATAGGTTGGGTAGAAAAGGGTATTAAGGGTTGGGAAATAACCAGGCTTGGCGGGAAGGTGGGTGGCGTTCAGTTTGATCATCCATCAGGTGGAACATATGTCATGTGGCCAGATGATATATTATCAAATAAAAATCTTCTATCTTCCCTTGGTGAAATACATGATAGAAGTAGCTCAAGTGAAATTAAGGCCGAAGGCAAACATGCGTCAGATGAAACAGATTTCAGATCCAAGTTTCCTGCTACCCTTAGAACTAAGGATGGTCATATGGTCCGATCACGCGGCGAAGTAATAATAGATAATGCACTATATGACTACGGATTAACTCATGCATACGAAAGATTGCTACCCGTAGAAGAAGATGTATATTGTGATTTTTATATTCCTGCAAAAAAAGGAAGTGAATCGGTGTACATTGAATACTGGGGTTTGGAAGAAGATGATAAATATGCTAAAAGGAAAGAAATTAAGAAATCTGTTTATAAGCGGGAAAATTTCAATTTAATTGAATTGTCCAATAAGCATGTTGAAAACCTTGATGATTATTTGCCAAAGTTTTTATTAAGGTATGGGATTCGGGTGGATTGATGTACCATTCTTTATTAATTAAGCTCTATATACACTACGAATTTTTAAATTTGTGTTGAAAAACAATATGTAAACAACGTTTCGGTTTCGGTTCTTTTTATAAGCAAATGTATTACAAATAAAAAGAATACAGCATGGGCAACCAAAGTAAAACTATAAACTGACAGTTAAAATTACCTGTAAGACAGAAAAAACAGGAGATTTCCCAATTTGTAAAACAAATGAATAACAAATGCAAAGGTTACAAAAGTATACAAAATCAGCGTTCCGATATATTTGTAAGGATAGTATAATAATATTGTTATGGGAATATCTGATTAGTCCGGTGTAACCAAATATTTATTACAATTCAGCAATAACCAGATGTTGACATTAATAATTGGAGAACTTGACAAAACTTGATAGTCAAAAATCGCAGTAAGGGTTTACGGGATATAGACAACCCAACAAAATCAAACATTTTAGAATCCCGCGTAATTTTGTAAAGCTTAAATATACCTAAAGATAGGATAAGTTAATATTTGCTTAATGTTGATTGATATTTTCAATTGAAATTTGAAGTAATGTAACTTCAGAACACTTTGGATAAAAACCGTTTTTAGATGTTAATAAATGTTAGGGTTTCAACATTTATCAACATTCCAGAGTACTCCGATGATATAAGCCTTTAAATTCCAAAGTATTTGGTATATTTTTAAGCGATTGATTATATGGTAACTGCGCTGGTGAATAATTATGACTTTGCTGGGCATACACGAAAAGTGAAGTGCGGCTTAGTTTCAGACTCTGTAATTAGATGTAAATTCAAGTACAATTTGGATTAGTCAAGGGTTATTCAATGGCAAATAAACCGCATAACTGGGAATTGCTGAAT
>JBDRBK010000149.1:0-15141 GCA_043822705.1 Fidelibacterota bacterium | reverse complement strand
CGATCGGGTATGAGTCAGCGCGATCAGCGCTGGAAAAATTTTAAGGAGGAATACGTAAATGACCAAAATAACGCTGTTCATATTTATCGCCCTGGCCGGATTGTGGGGCGGGACGCCGCAGTTCAGACCGGTTTCCGGTTTTGACCTGGAACGTTACCTGGGAAAGTGGTACGAAATCGTCCGGTTTGACCACCGCTTCGAGCGGGGACTGACCAATGTCACCGCCACCTATGAATTATCGGCCCCCGGAAGGGTGCGGGTGATCAATCAGGGTTACAAGGACGCTCCCGACGGCAAGCATTCGATCGCCAAGGGCTGGGCCAAATTCGCCGCCGCCTCCGATGTGGGCTACCTGCGGGTCTCCTTTTTCAGACCCTTCTATGGCGATTACATCATCGTTGAGCTTGACCCTGATTACCGCTACGCCCTGGTGGTCAGCAGTTCATTCGATTACCTGTGGATTCTCAGCCGCAGCGCCCAACTGGATGAAACCATAATCAGCGAACTGCTGAACAAGGCAAACGCCCTGGGATTTGACATCAGCAAAATCATCCGTGTTCGTCAGGACCGGTGATTTTTCCGATCAGGTAATATTAACCAACGAAAATAAATAACCGGTATGAGACCGCAATCCATCACCCTGGCACAGGCCCGTCGTCTGGCGGTGCGACTGCAGCAACTGAGCGAACCTGCCTCGCCGCCGGGCAAGGAAGGTGCCGCCCAGGCGATCGAAAAACTGGGTTACGTGCAGATTGATACGATCCATGTGATCGAACGGGCACATCACCATACCGTGTGGACCCGCCTGCCTGATTACCAGCCGGAATTTCTGGATGAGCTGTTGGCCGTTGACCGGCGCGTTTTCGAATACTGGGCGCATGCCGCGGCCTATATCCCCATAGGCGATTACCGTTTTCACCGGCCGCAGATGCAGCGCTTCACCGATCCCCATGATAAATGGGAGAAGGAACGGCTGCGGAATTTCGGACATCTGATAAAACCGGTGCTGGAACGGATTCGCCGGGAGGGACCGCTGGGCGTTAAGGATTTTGAAACGCCGGACCAGGGCGAAAAAAACCAGTGGGGCGGGCGCAAACCGGAGAAGGTGGCGCTGGAGATGTTATTGTGGCGCGGCGAATTGATGGTCACCCGGCGTGAGAAATTCCACCGTATTTACGACCTGACCGAGCGCGTCCTTCCCTCAGGGGTCGACACGACCATCCCGGCCAACGACGAGCTGGGCCGTTTCCATGTCCGACGGGCGTTGCAGTCCCTGGGGATCGCCGGCGAAAAGGAGATTTACGATCATCTGCGGCTGGCCGATAAAACCACGGTAACAGTAGCAATCCGCGATCTGGCGGCGGCCGGCGAATTGACCGAAGTAACCATCGAAGGATCTGCCGGCGATAATTGGATCTTGACCGCGTATCTGGAAATGCTCGATCAACCGCTCACCAATCCCAAAATCCATTTCTTGTCACCATTCGACAACCTGATCATTCAGCGTCAACGCACCAAACGGCTGTTCGATTTTGACTACACGTTGGAATGTTACGTGCCGGCGGACAAGCGGCAGTGGGGTTATTTCGTGTTGCCGATCCTGTGGGGCGACCGGCTGGTTGGTCGCCTTGATCCCAAGGCGGATCGGAAGAAAAAGGAATTGTTAATTCAATCCCTGCAGTTCGAGCTGGGTTTTGAGGAATTAGATGCAATCGAGGATGCAATGACCGAGAAATTATCGGCGCTGGCAAAATTCAACGGTTGTGAAAAAGTACGTTTTGATATGATAAACCCGCTATTCAACAAGGCCAAATTGGTTAATGGAATTGATTTGCTGTTATGAAGGAAAAGGTCGGGTACGATCCCAAAATCCATAATCGTCATTCGCTACGACTGCCAGAATGTGATTATACCGGTCCCGGTTATTATTTTGTGACGATCAATGTCCAGAACCAAATTCATCTTTTTGGCGAAGTTGAACAACAGCAGATGAAATGCAATCAGGTAGGTGAAATTGTACGCCGGACCTGGCTATGGCTGGCACGGCAGTATTCGTAAATTGACTTGGATGAGTGGATTGTAATGCCTGATCATTTACACGGAATCGTTGTTTATAAATCAGAACAACGCACAGGAAAAATTAAGCCCCTGGGAAGATTGATCGGAGCCTTTAAAACCGTTTCCACTAAAAGAATGAACATGGCGGAAAACACCCCAGGTCACCGGATTTGGCAACGTGATTTTTATGATCATATTGTTCGTGATGAAAACGATTTGGACCGTATTCGATGGTATATCAAAAATAACCCCCGCAATTGGGGAAAATGATTTTTGTGTAATAATTGAATTTCCCCATTTATTGTAGGGTGGTTTTGCGAAGTAGGGTTGCTTCGCGAAGCAACCCTACGTATAAATATGATCATTGATGAATCGTATTAGGGTGGTTTTGTGAAACCACCCTATATTGATACAACGCCCACGGATTGGCGGATTAATTCATGTTTTATAATACCGCGGCAATACGCGGATCAAGGCCCACAAGCCCTGGAACCGTTTTTTGATTGAATTACCAAACAGCAATTTCGGCAGATGTAAGAAAGCCCGGTAGACACCTTTGGTGTAGGGGTGCCACCACATCGACTGGCGGGCAAAGGGGAAATAATCCTGGACAATAACCTGTGGCTGGGTCATTTCTTCGAAGCCCCAGCGACCGTGGGTGCGGCCGCCATTGCCGGACCTCTTGAAGCCGCCCCAGGGTGTTTCCGCCAGTCCGTGGCTCATCAGGTGATCGTTGATCAATACCGCCCCCACCTCCAGGCGACGGGCCAGCGTTTCGGCGGTGGCGCGGTTTTCCGACCACACCGAGCCTGTTAGACCCAGGTCGCTGTCATTGGCCAGGCGCACCGCTTCGTCCATGTCCGCCACCTTCATGATCGCCAGCACCGGTCCGAAAGTCTCCTCCCGCATGACGCGCATCTCGTGGTTCACGTCCACCAGCACCACTGCCGGCAGGACATTTTTCAGGCCGGTGTCCACCTGTTCCGTCCGCACCAGAATTCGGGCGCCTTTGGCCAGGGCGTCTTCCAGGTGTTCCTGAACGATCCGAATCTGGCCGGTTGTCGTCATCACCCCCATGTCATTAGCGTAGTCGGCGCCGCTGCCGATCCTGAATCGGGCCACTTTATCTTTCATCAGCTCGCAGAATTGCTGGTACACCTCTTCATGCACATAAATTCGTTCTACGGCGCCGCAGTTCTGGCCGGAATTGGTGAACCCGGCCCAGATCGCACCGCCGGCGGCTCGGTGGATATCGGCATCCGGGCAGACCAGCATCGGATCGTTGCCGCCCAGTTCCAGGCTGAGGGGCGTCAGCGTATCGGCAGCCTGGCGGCTGAGGATTTTACCCACCGCTTCCGATCCGGTGAAGAATATTTTATTGATACCATTATCCAGGAAAGCGCTACCCACTTCGCGGCCGGGAATATTGACAAAGTTGAAAATCCCTTGCGGCAAACCGGACTGGTAAAAGATTTCAGCCAGTTTCTGCCCGACCAGCAGGGTTTCGCTGGCGGTTTTCAGCACGATGGCATTACCGGCCAGCAGACCGAACACGATTTCATGGATCGGAATCCCAAAGGGATAATTCCACGGTGAAATGATCCCCACAACGCCGTAAGGCACGTGAACAATCCGGCTGCGTTTATAGAACAGCAGCAGGCTGCCGGCTTTCAATTTTTCGTCCTTTAAAAAACGCTGGGCATTTTTGGCATAATAATTAGCCGCCAAGGCGGCGGCGAAGACTTCACCCACCAAGGCGTCAAGTTTGACTTTGCCGTTATCCTGTGAAATTAGAGTAGCAATTTCATCGGCGTAGTCAACCAGGTAATCGCGTACTTTGAAAATGTATTTGGCGCGTTCCCTGACCGGCAGGGCGGCCCAGTCCTTCTGGACGGCGCGGGCTTCGGTGAAAATCTGTTGCAGCTCTTCCGGGCTGGTCAGCGGCACCTGCCCGATCTTTTCGCCGGTGGCGGGGTTGTAGCAGTCGGTGTAATTGGTCATTAGCTAATAATTATGTTATGCTGAGCTTGTCGAAGCATGAAGTGAATACCAAGCACCCTTCCCCGCCTGCACGCTGTTTCGGCGGGCCGGGACAGGCTCAGGGTGACAAATTGGTTGTCATGGTGAACTTGCCGTGCCATGACCATCTTTTTCCGGAAATTTATCCATCAAATATTCCGCCACGGCAGTGATCGTCAGACTGGGATTAACACCCAGGTTGGCGGGGATCACCGAGCCGTCGATTACGTACAAATTATCGTAGCCATGAATTTTACCATTATGGTTAATCACGCCCTCCGCCGGTGAATCGGCCATTACGCACCCGCCTAAAATATGGGCGGTAGTAGATGTATTGAATAATACTTCCGGCAGGCAACTGGAGGGCCGGCCATTGATTTTTTGGCCCATTCGTTGGGCGAATTCGTTGGCCACGGGAATATACGACGGCACCTTCTTGGCCGTGTGCCAATTGGAGTTCATGGAACGACCGCCCAGGCGCCACCAGCGCCGCTTATATTCCAGCCGCAGGTAATTGTCGATCTTTTGCATCACCAGCAGAATCGTGGCCCGTCGGGCCCAGCCGAAGGGAACCAGGAAACGCAGGAAGGTCAGCGGGTGCCGCACAATATTCCCCAGGAAGCGCAACGGCCGCGGCCAAGGTTTGCCGCCCCCGACCAGCAGGGTGGTCAGCAGGGCCATGGCGTCGTGGCCTTTGCCGTAGCGAACGGTTTCGATCTGGGTGTTGTCGTCGGGGTGGACGCCGGATGTGATGGCGATCCCAGCGGAATAATCCACGTCCTTCTTGCGGGCGATCACCCCCAGCAGCGCTTCGCTGTTGGTACGGGTGATATTTCCCAACTGAGCAGATATTGAGGCCAACGATCCCCTGGTTTTGCACTGGTGCAGTAGTTTCACCGTACCCATCACGCCACCGGAAAAAATCACACCACCGACCTGGAATCGCCGCCGGCGGGGTATCAGTCCCACGGAATTTCTGGTCGTAATGATATAGCCGTTACCGCCCGGACGGACGTCGCTGACTCTGGTTTCCGGGATGATCGTCACGCCTAATTGTTCCGCCAGGTAGAGGTAATTAAGGTCCAGCGTGTTTTTGGAGCCGTGGCGGCAGCCGGTCATGCAGGCACCGCAGGCGATGCAGCCGGTGCGCTCGGGACCTTCGCCGTCGAAATAGGGGTCGGGAACGGTCAGGTCCGGTTCACCGTAATAGATACCGACTTCGTTGACGTGAAAGGTGTCGCCCCGGCCGATATCGGCGGCGCATTCCTTCAAGAGCTCATCGGCCACGGTGATTTCCTGGGCCGGGGTGGCTCCCAGCATCCGTCGGGCTTTGTCATAATAGGGTAGAATAGTAACGCGCCAGTCCGGTTGTCCCCAGGATGGATCGTCCAGGACGTCATCGGGGGGGATTAAAAGCTGGTTGGCGTAGACCAAGCTGCCGCCGCCCACACCGGCGCCGTGGAGGATGAACACATCCTTCAGCAGGGTCAGGGCCTGGATGCCGTAGAGCCCGATTTTCGGCAGCCACAGAAATTTACGCAGATTCCAGTTACGTTTTGGAAAATCCTGGGGACGGTAGCGCCGCCCCTGTTCGAGCACCGCCACCCGGTAACCTTTCTCCGCCAGCCGCAGGGCCGCCACCGCGCCACCGAAACCGGAACCAATTATAATATAATCATAGCTATCCTGCATGGGCCGAATCTATAACAAGATACATAAATTTACATCTTGATATTTCAACACTGTTTATGGAACTTTAACGGAAATACCGAAGAATATAGTGCCCAGGTGGTGCAAATGGATAGCATAATCGCTTGACGTACGATTAGATGCCAGTTCAAATCTGGTCCTGGGCACTAAGGTTATTTTACTTGCATTAATTCTCCATAGCAGGTAAGTTTTACCACCGTCAAGCGATTAGGTGTCTGATTCCATTTGGATCAATCAATCGTTGGAAAACCGCCGGTTATTCGGCGGTTTTTTTTATCCAAAAAGTAAAATTTTTGTGGGCCGAACCGCCCACAGATACCATTCCTAAATATCTGCGGTAGCGACGACACATGTATCGTCGCTACATTGATAATATATTATTCCGTTGAGCGCCAATAAAAGTAATTGTGGGTAGGGATAACACATGTATTGTCCCTACAATAAATCTTGCACCCCATAAACCTGCCGTGGCGCCAGATAATCCGGGTATTTGTCCAGCAGTTGTTTTCGCACCTCGTAGCAGTAATGGCATTCGGCGATATACCCGCCGGTGCTGTCCAGACTATGGGCCTGTGCCAGCCGTTGGGGTCCGCCAGCCAGCAGCGGTGCGCAGACTGGGTGCCGGTCGGCCGAATAATTTTTCACCAATTCCGACAATGGTGTTTTCCAGATATTGCCCATTGAAAGTCCCTGACAGAGGTGTAGGTGGCCGAAGGCATCCAGATGGACCCGGCCGGGATTCTCCAGATCTTCGAAGGGGCAGGTGGTCAGTTCGCCGGCCGGTCGGGTGGGCAATCCCTGTGATAGTTTTTCCACCGCCCGGCCGCGGAAGATGACGCCGCCGCCAACCACCGCTTCGCCCATCGCCGTGGGATTTGGTGCGACCGTGGGTTCTTCGATGCAGATTGCGCCGGCGGCCATCCCCAGGTTTTTGGCGGTCTGCAGGGCGAATTTGGCGGGATTTTTTTCATCGCTGAAATGAAATGAATCATCGCTCATGGAAATATCAGCGATACCCAGTTCCACCAGCGGTTTGAGCCACAGCTCGGCGTCGGCCACCGAAGTGGCCCAGTAGGAATTGGTGACGATGCCCACTGCCAATCCCCGGGCTCGGGCCAGACGAATGCCTTCCAGCAGTAGGGGGTAATAGAGGAAGGCTTCGCCGCCTTCGAAATACACTTTGTCGATCGAGTCAATTTTGGCAATTTCGACGAAAACCTGACGAAGTTGTTCGACCGTGAACGTGCCCTTGGACTCCGGCCCACAATATAGAAAACAGTGATCACATTCATTTAGACAGGTGTAGGTCAGTAGAAAATGGATTTCATTGAGCATGCTGTCCTCGACTTGAAAATTTATCACGCCAATATACTTACCGCTGGTGAAAAATCCCCGGATTTTATCGGTCGGGATAACTCTTGAGAGTTGTCCCAACAAACCAATGGGGATCGAAGTATTTTGATTGACTACAAAATTAAAGGTTTTGTAACTTTCGAACGTATGGTCGAAAACAAAACGTACGGTTGATTAATGTCACTGACAGATCGCAAAGAACGTGAAAAACAATTGAGAATCGAAGCCATCCTGGCGGCGGCCAAGGAGTTGTATTCCCGAAAAGGCTACCAGGAGACGACGATGGCCGATATCGCCGAAGCTTCCGAGCTGGGCAAGGCCACGATCTATTATTATTTCCCCAACAAAGAGGCCATCTACCGTGAGTTGTTTCTCACCTGTGTCCGGGCCCAGTTCCGGCGGCTGGAGGAAAATATCGTGGCGGTGTCCGGCCTGGAACAACTGCTGCAGCGCATGCTCAACGCCTATGTGGACTGGGCCTACGAGGACCCGGCTTTTTTCGGTCTGCATTACCCGATGGGAAAAAATGCCCCGGTGCAGGTTATCCATGAACCGGAAGTAATCGCTGAAATCCGCCGTTTGCATGAGCCGGTCCAGCACCGCATGAATGAAATTTTTAGTGCCACCGGTTCCGGCTATGATTCCCGGGTGATCGCCGGGATGGTCTGGACCTACATGTCCGGCCTGGCCGGAAAAATTCACCAGGGCGTCGTCAAAGCGGCTCTGGAAGAGGAATTGAACCTGTTTGTCCGCAGCCTAACCAACTTATTGAATAAGGATAACTGATGTTAAAAAAATTGACCGCCACAGTGATTGACCGGCCCCGGTTGTATCTGATCGCTATCGTCCTGATCACCGCCGGATTTTTTAGCCAGATGCCCAAACTGCGCATGGACCCTGATATTACCGATGCCCTGCCGCAGCAGATTCCCGCCAAACGGCTGTACGACAAGATGACCGAGATTTTCCCCACCAAGGATTTTGTATTCATCGGCGTGGAGGGTGAAGCACTGTTTACGCCGGCTGCCCTGCGTGACGTCTGGGACCTGACCGCCGAACTGGAAAATTTTCCCGAGGTGTACCAGGTATTGTCGCCCACTAACGTCAATGTGATCAGCGGCACCGCGGACGGGATGGAGGTGCAGGATATCCTGACCGGACCGCCGGTTGATGCTGCCGAAGTGGCATCCTTCAGGGAAAGGTTGTTCAACAACGATCTGGCTCTGGGCAACCTGGTGTCGCGGGATGGCAAAATGTTCGGTATCATGTTGATGCTCAAGAATACCACCGACGACATGGATTTCATGGCCGATTTCGTCCCTTTCATCAAGGACTGGGACCTGAAAACCGACCTGACTCTGATTCCCGCCGGCAAACCGGTGGCCTCCTATTACGTAGCCTGGGGTGTGATGAAGGATCTGGGAATGTTTTTCGCGGTGGGCATCCTGGTGATATTCCTGCTGCTGCTGGCGATTTACCGCAACGTGCGTGGTGTGATTCTGCCGTTGCTGGTGGTGATCCTTTCGGTACTCTGGACGCTGGGTACGATGGCATTTTTGGGCTTCCCCATGTCCCATTCCACCGAGATTCTGCCGATCCTGATCATGGCGATCGCCGTGGCTGACAGTATTCATATCATGACCCATTATTACACCCATGGACGAAAGGCTAAAGACCGCCGGGAACTGGTCCGGATCACCATGGCCGACATGAATGCACCGGTAATCATGACTTCGCTGACCACCATGGCCGGCTTCATGAGCCTGGGCATTACCAAAATTGAATCGATCCGGATCATGGGCGCTTTCACCGCCCTGGGCGTACTGTACGCCCTGCTGCTGAGCCTGACGCTGGTTCCGGCCGTGCTCTCCCTGCTGAAAGTACCGCAGCGGGTGCGACAGACGGACAAGGCGCCGGTGTCCATCAAACTGATGACCGCCTGGGGCCGGCTGCTGGTGAAAAACCGTAAGGCGCTGTACCCGCTGGGCGTCCTGGTCGTGGTTTTTGCGATATGGGGTTTCAGCCGGCTCGAGCATTCCTTTTCATCAATCGAGAATTTTGACCGCGATCATCCGGTGCGGGTGGCTGACGGACTGATCAATCAGCATTTTGCCGGCACTAATTCCTTTCAGATCATGGTGGAAGGCGTAGCCGACGACCAGATGAAGGACCCGCGTATCCTGGCCGACCTGGACGGCCTGAAACAGACGGCTCTGCAACTGGAGCATGTGGGCGACGCCCGTTCGCTGGCGGATTTCGTGAAACGCTTTAATAAAGTGCTCCACGGTGATGATGACACCTATAATGTCGTGCCGGCCGAGCAGGTGGTAGTGGATTACACTGATTTCGAACAGCAAAACGGCGAATGGATCGAAGTGACCCGCTATGATACCGTCTCGGGCAACGAACTGGTCGCCCAGTACCTGACCCTCTACGAAATGTCCGGCAAACCCGACGACATGGCCAGCATCGTCGATTATGATTATCGCAATACGCTGATGACGATTTTCCTGAATACCGATAAACAGTCCGAATTGCGACTGATCAACGCCGAACTGCAGGATTATATCGACGATCATTTTGAGAATACCGCCACCGCCGTAACCGGCATGGCGCGCTTGATTCTGGTGGTGGATGACCTGGTCGTATCCGGTCAAATCCTGAGTATCACTGTCTCCCTGATTCTGGTCTGGCTGATTACCAGTTTCATGTTCAAATCGCCGATCATCGGACTATTCAACACAATCCCGCTGTTTTTTGCCATGCTGCTGAATTTTACCGTAATGGGTCTGTCGGGAATCAATGTGAATATGACCACGATGATGACCTCCAGCATCGCCATCGGTGTGGGCGTGGACTACGCCATCCATTTCATGTATCGCTACCGGCGCAAGCTGGGGCAAAGCGGGGATTACGCGCAGGCCGTTATCGCCACGATGGAAGATTCGGGTGTGGCGATTGCCTTTAATTCGCTGGTGGTGGCCGCTGGTTTTGCCGTGATCGGTCTATCGCAATTCGTTTCGGTGGCGCACCTGGGCACCCTGATCGCCATGACGATGCTGACATCGGCTTTCGGGGCGCTGACGGTAATGCCGCTGGTGTTTGTGAATTTCAAACCGAAGTCGTTGAAGTGATTGCCTGCCGAATACACTAAATAACACTAAAGGAATTATGGAAAAATATTTAGTGTATTCAGTGCATTTCGCGGGCATAGTGAATTGAGGTTAATATGAGAAAACTGTTCTTGAGCATTATATTCATTTCAGTGGGTTTAACAGCCCAGGAGATGACCGGCTATGAGATCATGCGGAAAGCGCTGAATCAGTCCACCTGGCAGGATATGCAGGCCGATCTGCAGTTGATCCTGAAAAACGCCCGTGGTGAAGAACGGCAGCGCGAGATCGCTTTCTATTCCAGTGACACAGAAAGTGGCCTGAACCGGATGCTGATGCGCTTTATTGCTCCCGCGGACGTAAAAGGCACGGGCTTCCTGACCCTGGAAACCACCGGCGCGGATGATGAGCAGTACCTCTATCTGCCGGCCCTGCGGCGCGTCAAGAAAATCGCCTCCAGTGGCAGCGGCGGCAATTTCATGGCCAGCGATTTCACCTACTACGACATCGGCATGCCGGAGCTGGAGGATTGGAATTACCGTCTGTTGGGTGAGGAAGAGAAAAAAGGTCAGTTCTGCTACAAGATTGAATGTCTGCCGGTCTCGGACAAGATACTGGCAGATACCGGCTATGGCAAGATCGTGCGCTGGGTCGACCAGGCGCGACTGAATACGATCTACAGCGAATATTATGATAAAAGTCTGACCAAATGGAAAGAACTGGATGTGATCGAGTTCCAACTGGTTAAAACAGTCGATTTTGCCACCGACATGATCATGCGCGATCTCCAGACCGGTCATTCCAGCGAAATGAAATTTCTCAACCTGCAGGTGGATACTGGTATTCCCGGCGATTTTTTCACCGTCCGCTACCTGCAACAGGGCCGCTGATGCAAAAACTATTGTCGAGCCTGCTCTTGCTGGCTGTTGCGGCAGCCGGGGCCGATATCAACGGTTACCTGAAAGGTTTCGCTTTCCTGAATCCCCATGACCGGACTTACGACCGGATCGGCACCCGCTTTCAGACCCGCTACAGCGGCGGTCTGGGCACCAGAATGGAGTATTTTGCCGCCATCAATTTCGAATTCGATCAGGCGGCTGCCCGCCCCGATACCCTGAATACGGCCACCGAAAACGATTTAGGCCGTGGTGCCGGCTTCGGTGTTTACCCGGTGGAATATTACTTAGACCTGCATCTGGCCGCGGCCGACATCCGCCTGGGACAGCAATTTATATTCTGGGGTGCGGCGGACTGGGTCAATCCCACCGATCTGATCAATCCCTGGGATTATGCCAACATGTCCGGCGAAATCGAAGACTACCGCCTGCCGGTGATGGCTTTGTCGGTCCAGTGGTATCTGGGCGACCTGACCCTGCAGGGGGTGTTGATTCCCGGGTTCACACCGGCAGTAATGCCCCTGCCGCCGGACGCGCAAATTGCTTATCCGCAGTTGGGCTACGACGAGCCGCAACTGGGTTTCCGCGCCACATCCTATCTGGGGAATACGGATATTTCGATCTGCTATTTCAATGGTTATGATAACCTGCCGACGATCCGGTCAAGTATGGATCTGTCGGTTCTGCCGCCGGTTCCGGTTTTCAACGTGAATTACCACTCGTTGCAGATGTTCGGCCTGGATTTTATCCGGCCGATCGACGCCTGGAATATCAAAGGTGAAGCGGCCTATCTCCAGACTGCCGACGAAGGCGGCAACGATGTGTTCGTCGACAACCGCAATATCCAGGCGGTATTGGGGGTGGATTATATCTGGTCGGATGACCTGTTGCTGAATCTGCAGTATGTCAACCGGACGCTGCTGGATTATCAATACAGCAGCGAGCAGGGCCTGATCGACAATCTAGGACTGACCGATTATTTGACGGCGCCCGAGAAATCAAGCCACTCGCTGTCGACGATGATTTCCTGGAAACCGTTCGCGTATGTTTCCGGCCGGCTGTTGGGCGTCTATAATCTGCAGGCGGGCGATTCGTTCACGATGGCTTTCCTGACCTGGGAACTGGCCGACGCCACCCATCTGACGGCGGGAGCGGTTTTATTCCAGGGCGCTGAAAACACCACTTACGGCCGCATGGACCAGGAAGATAAGCTGTTTATTGAGCTGAAGCGGTCGTTTTAATGATCACCAGGGCACGGTCACGCCATAGCCCGGTAAGCATCACAGTACCGGTCTAAGCGCCAGTCCGTATACAATTCCCAGAATCAACATTTCCGCCAATCCGGCCAGCAGCATGTAGGCAATGGCCGCGCCTGAGATCTGGAACATCATCCAGTGGCTGGCGGCATACATTACGACCCGGAAAAACCAGATCAGACAACCATAGCTCAGGCTTTTAATCAGGGCCGTTTCACCCGGCAGACTGGAATGCAGCACCAGAAAAATCGCCGCCAGGATGAAGCCGTAACACAGGTCGATCAGCAGGCCGGCCGGAATGTTGATCGATTCCCGGGCGATCGGCTTATAAACCGCGTACAGTTTCTGCGCCAGTGGATTGGCGTTAAGCATGCCATCCAGAATGCCGAAAATCAAACCACCGATAATGCTGACTACGATATAGCGTATCATCCTCTATCCCCTTGTATTTACGATGGAATTTATAAAGAAGCCGGTAATTTTTCCGCCACTTTTGTCCGGATCGTTCCATCCTCCAGATAACGGTACAAATCCTGCCCGGGACAGAGTGTCTCGGCATAATCCTTGTGGCCCTTGATATCGTCCAGGTCGACGCCGTACAGCCGCACCAGAAACGCGGTCAGGTCCACTACTGCCTGCAGTTGTTGATCGGACAGGACCTGGTTCTCATAGTTGCCCATCACGCAGATCAGGGCGTGGCCGGTGGGGTCGTAACTGGTGTTGGTGGCGCCGGGATAATTGATCGGTCGCGCTTCGTAAATGCGACCGTCCAGATCGATCATGAAATGGTAGGGGATATCGATCCAGTTCTTTTCCGCCGACCGGCTCCAGGTTTGCAGGTTGCGCAGGTACTGAACCGGGTCTTTGTCGGCGGGGAAATCCTCGCCGCCGTGATGGATGGTGATCTTGTTTATGGTATGTTGGGGCAGAGTATCCTGCAGGGCCAGGGAACCCCACTGCGATCGGGTGAATACCGCCAGTCCGGCCGGGTAATCCAGCTCGACGATCGGCAGGTCCGGCCGGCGTAGGTGCGTGCAACCGACCATTAGCAGGACACAAAGCGTAATCAGTATAGATCTTTTCATAATCGATTCCCGGCGTTTGAATTGAAAATGTAGCGGTAAATTTATCGGAAGTTATGTGATGATTAAAGATAAAGCTTGCCGGAGTTGATCGCGGGCGCTATCTTCGGGTCGGAAGCGTCAACAGCGCCGCCTGTTTCATAATTATTTCAGCAACCGGAGGAGCTAAGTATGCCGGACAATCCAATCGAAAAATTTGTCGCTAGTCTGGATTTGGCGGTACTGGCCGGGAAAATTGAGTACCAGTCCGACTCGATCGTCAGCCAGACTTTGCTGAAGGACGAGACCGGTACCGTGACCCTGTTCGCCTTCGACCGCGGCCAGGGTCTGAGCGAACATACGACGCCCTTCGCTGCCACGGTGCATGTGCTGGACGGGGAGGCGCAGATATCCATTGACGGCACGCCGCTGACGGTGACCGCCGGCCAGCAGATTGTCATGCCCGCCTATCATTCCCATGCATTGCAGGCCGACCGGCGCTTCAAGATGCTGCTGGTGATGGAAAAAGCGTAACAGGATGCAGGAATCAGGGGTAAGTGGTCAGTTGTGCCATTGGAGGTGACTATTCAGGTCATGCTTCCCCGCCTGCGTGCCTCTGGCGGGCAGGGACAGGCTCAGCATGGCATAACATTTTATTTCCAAATGTCACCCTGAGCTTATCGAAGGGTGAGAATACAGGATAATGATAAATTTGGTAGTGACAAGACCTGTCTTGTCACTACGCTCGGCCGATATTCTAACCCATGACTTCAGTCGTGGGCAACCAAACCCATAACAAGGCAACCGTTTTAACGGTTTACCATCGCCGGTCGATCGTAAATTCGTCCAACCAAAATCGGCAATCCAATGAAATCATTTCACAAGGAATTATGGTTCAATAGCCCGGAGCGGATGGATTTTGTCAATATCACCACTGATGTGGAGGTGGCCCTGCGGGAGAGCGGTATCCGTGAAGGTCTGTGCCTGGTGAATGCCATGCATATCACCGCTTCGGTGTTCATCAATGATGATGAGCCGGGTCTGCACCGTGACTACAAGAAATGGCTGGAAGAACTGGCGCCGCATGACCCCACCAGCCGCTATGAACACAACCGCACCGGCGAGGATAACGGCGACGCCCATCATAAGCGCCAGATCATGGGCCGCGAGGTTGTGGTGGCGGTAACCGGTGGTAAATTGCATTTCGGTACCTGGGAGCGCATATTTTACGGCGAATTCGACGGCCGCCGCGATAAGCGCGTACTGGTGAAAATTATTGGTGAATAGGCCGGGCGTCATGGATCATCTGGATCGCAAGGCGTTGGTTTATATTGCCGTCTTCGGCACCTTCTGGGGGTTGCTGGAAGCATCGCTGGGCTCGCTGCTACACGCCCTGCGGGTACCTTTCTCCGGGTCGATCCTGTCGGCGCTGGGACTGATCATCCTGCTCACAGCCAGGACGGTGAACAACGTTCGCGGCAGCAGCCTGCTGATGGGACTGATCGCCGGCCTGATCAAGGTGCTGGGTCTGGCGACGATCAAACTGGGCCCGTTCATCGGCATCACCATGGAAGGACTGATCGTCGAGCTGGTCCTGCTGGGTGGCGGCGTCGGTCGCCCCGGCTACCTGCTGGCCGGCGTGCTGGTGGGGCTGTACCCGCTGGTGCAGACGGTG
>JBDRBK010000148.1:0-8325 GCA_043822705.1 Fidelibacterota bacterium | reverse complement strand
GCCAACGTATCGGCGGTCGTGTTGGAGCCCTTGGCCCTGAGCGTATTTGATGCTGTCGATTTTGGCAATATCCAGGTCGGTAGCACCCCGGTGCTGAATCCCGTGACCGGGGCCGGCACCGATGTCGGTACGGTCAATTCGATTGCCTATTTCACCCTGACCGGCAGTAACGGAGCGGCAGTATCAGTCTCCTATGATGCCACGGTGACACTGGGTGACGGTGGCTCCAATACGATGACGTTCACACCGAATCTGGTCGGTCATGCCACTACTCAAAGCTCGGCCACCGCCATTGCCAACGGCAGCAATACAACCACGCTGGGTGCATCCGGATTTACCTTCTGGCTGGGTGGAACGCTGGGAACATTAACCGGTCAGGCTACCGGAACCTATTCATCCAGTGCCTCCAATGGCAGCGGTGATTTCACCCTGACAATTGAGTATTATTAACCAACAAAAAATTAGTTTAAGGAATAGAACAATGAAGAATAAACGCAATATCATGATAATCGCGGTCTTTGCCTTGCTGATGCTGCAGACTGCAATTTTTGCTCAAGCGGTCACTCAGGACGCTAATGTTGCCGCCGTGGTTCGCGAACCGCTGGTTCTGAGTGTTTTTGATGCTGTTGATTTCGGTAATGTTCAGACCGGTAGCACCCCGGTGCTTGATCCTGTGACCGGCAACGGTACTGATGTTGGTACCGTACACTCGATTGCCTACTTCACGCTGACAGGTAGCGACGGCGCCGCCCTTTCCATCGCCTACGATGCAACAGTAACGCTCGGTGATGGCGTCGACCAGACCATGACCTTCACGCCGAATCTGGTGGGACATGAAGATACCCAGAGTTTGGCGGCGACTATTGCCAACGCCAGTAATACCACCGTTATCGGAGCCACCGGCTACACATTCTGGCTGGGCGGTACACTGGGTACCCTGACCGGACAGGCCACTGGAACCTATTCATCCAGTGCCTCCAACGGCAGTGGCGATTTTACGCTGACGATCGAGTATTATTAATCCCAATCCTGAATTCTTATTCGAAGGGACTCCGTTACTCAATAACGGAGTCCCTTTTTATTAATATTGCCGTAAAGCCAAACCCGTAATACGACCGCTGCAAATGCTGATTATTTATAAAAAACACGCCGTTGATAGTAAAGATTGCGGCATATTTTAGCCTGTCACTGCTCAGTACACCTTTATATCTATATCTTTATAATCACGCCATGCAGCGCTACTCGAAATATCAGTTTGGTTTCGTTATGGATACTGAAAAATATCAAGGGATTGTGGCTTCTGTCACCAGCCCCGGAAAGGCATCGTAAAGGCGAGCATATTATGAGTAACTGCACCAAGAATTTTTCATCCAAACAGAGAAGACAGACATTGAATAGTCACGTAAAAGACGATCATTATTTTTCTAAATTCCGGGCGACACTATCCGATCCCCGTCGGATACCAGTCAATACAGTATCAACAATTTGAAATACACAAACTGCTGATAATCGTGAAATTCATCACATGGAAAACAATACTTGAAAAATTATATTTAATGCTGCAAACTGGTGCATAAAAACATCGTTTAAAGTGAATAACGGAACTTACATTCAGAAGCTAATCCTGGTAGTGCTGCTACTGGCCGGGATCGGTACGGCCCAGCCGGCCGGTTATGCATATCGTAAGAAGCTGATAATCAACAACACGCAGGTCAGCGGAACGGCTGCTTTGACAAATTTCACGATTCTGGTCAGTCTGACGCACAACGATCTGCGGACAATTGCCAATGGCGGTGGCGTAACCAATTCCAGCGGTTATGATATTATTTTCACGGCCGCCGACGGCAGCACCCTGCTGAGCCATCAACTGGAAAAATATACCGCCACTACCGGCGAATATATCGGCTGGGTCCGAATCCCCAGCCTGTCAGCGACGGTCGATACCGAAATCTACCTCTACTTCGGCAATGCGACCGTTTTTACCAATCAATCCACAACCGCCACCTGGAATTCCAATTACCTGGCAGTGTGGCATTTTAACACCAGTATTTCCGATGCCACCGTCAATGCCCATAATCTGACCGATCTGAATACAGCCGCCGTAACCACCGGGAAAATCGCCGGTGCGCGTGAATTTACCGGGGACGGCGACGAACTGGGCGATGCAACCTCATCGGCCTATCTGGATGGGCTTTCCGCCCTGACCATCACCATGTGGTCCAAAGCGGATCTGATCGGTACCGATCGCGGCCTGCTTTACGGCAACGTGCCCACCGGCGGCGAAGATTTACTAGGCATCCGCTACGATGCCGCCGCCACATCCAGTGGCGGGACTAACATTATTCACACGTCGATGAAAGTCGGCAACAACAACAAAATCCGCCTGGAAAGCAGTTCCGGGGTCCAGACCACCAACTGGCAGCATATCGCCATGACCTGGACCGCCTCCAACCCGATGAAATTATATCTGAACGGCGTTCAGAATACCCCCGGTTACACCAACAGCAAGACCGGTACTTCCTCCGGGAGTTCCAGTCTGAAAATCGGCAAGGGTACCAGGGACGGCGCCACCAGTTCCTGGGATGGTCTGATCGACGAAGTGCGAATCGCCAACACTGCCTTCAGCGCCGAATGGCTGGCTACTGAATATAATACAACCAATGCTCCAGCCAGCTTTTTCTCGGTCAGCGCGGTCAACGAAGCACCGGTCCTGGCAAATATTGAAACAGTCGATTTGTCCTACGCTGCCGGGTCGGGGGCAGCTAATGTGACTATGTCGATCACCGCTACGGACTACAATAATCTTAATCTAAGCAGTGCTACGGTTCAGATCAGCACCAATTATCTTAATACCGAGGATGTTCTGGCCTTCACCAATCAGAATGGTATCAGCGGCAGTTGGAATTCCTCAACAGGCATTATGACTCTGTCCGGCAACGCTTCGCTGGCCAATTACCAGACGGCCCTGCGGTCGGTGACCTATACCAATACCAATGGCTCACCCTCCACAGCCACCCGGACGGTTGCCATTACCGTGAATGATGGTACCACCAACAGCAACACCCAGACCCGCAATATTGCACTCAATGTCACCAATTCCGCACCGGTGTTGAGCGACATCGAAGTGACCACTTTGGCCTACACTGACGGAGGCCCCGCCGTAGCCCTCAGCTCCAGCCTGATCGTTACCGATAGCGATGATGCTTACCTGGAAAGCGCCCAGGTGGTTATTACAACTAATTATATCAATGGTGAGGACCTGTTGAGTTTCACCAGTAATGGGATCATTGGCAGCTGGAATTCCACTAATGGCACAATGTCGCTGTCCGGCACCGCCAGCGTCGCCGATTACCAGACGGCCCTGCGCACCATCACTTATTCCAACCTCAATCCCGATCCTTCGACGGCAACTCGTACCGTCAGTTTTACTGCTAATGACGGCAGCGATGGCAGCAACTCTGTCACCAGAGACATCAGCGTTACCTCGGTCAACGATGCTCCGACGCTGAGCAGTATTGAGACCACACCGTTAACCTACAACCCCGGTGATGGTGCGGTGGCAACCACCTCGACTATCGTCGCCGCCGATGGTGATAATACCAGTCTGGCCGGCGCCACTATCTGGATTTCCACCAATTATTTTTCCGGTGAGGATGTGCTGGGTTTTACCAATCAGCTTGGCATCACCGGCAGTTGGAACAGTGTCTCCGGCACACTGACCCTCAGCGGTACGGCCACGATCGCCAACTATCAGACGGCGCTACGGGCAGTTACCTACAATAATACCAATTCATCACCGGCATTCTCGACGCGCGTACTGTCGTTTACCGTCAGCGACGGTGCGGCCACCAGCGCCGCCGTGACCCGCAATATCGCCTGGGGAACACCGGGAACATTGAGCAATCTGCAACTCTGGCTGCGGGCCGACGTGGGTGCATACAGCGATGCCGGCGTAACCCCCGCCACCGAAGGGCAGTCGGTTCGCCAGTGGAATGACCAGAGCGGCAACAATCGCCATTTCACCGGAGCGGTTAAGAAGCCGGTTTTCCGTGCGGCTTCGACCGCGCTCGATAATTCCCCGGCCCTGGAATACGCTGGTAATAAAGATTATTTATATGACGACGATGGCGAGTTATACATCAACGGGATGACCGCCTTCACTACTTTCATTGTTATCAAATCCGATCTGACCAGTACCAATAACGGTTTCATTATCTCCAGCGCTCCGTCCGGGGTCGACCAGTATTTCACGATGCGTTACGACGCAGTTGGTGATATCGCTGCCGCCAGCAACGTCATCCGGACCAGTATCCTGGCCAATTCCTCCGCCAATCAGATTGAAAGCGCCGCCGATTATCAGTCCACCAGCGGCCAGATCCTCGGCTGGGAGTGGCAATCCGGCACTAAATATAATCTGTATGTGGATGGAATTCTCAATAATCCCAGTCATTCGGCAACACCGCCTACCGGTACGATTGCATCGGCGATTATCCTGGAAATCGGTCGCGGTTCCCAGAACAGCAATTCCAGTTGGGACGGGTTGATTGCCGAGGTGATCATCTACAACCGTATCCTGACCAACAGCGAACGGATCAGCATTGAAGACTACCTGTCCCAGAAATATGGCATCAGCGTTCGTCTGCTTGATCCCGCCACCGGCGGCGAGGAGATTTCTGCTGACGATGCCAACACCAATTACACGACCTTGTCCGGCCCGCGCATCACTGAGGATGTGCTCGGCGAACTAGCCCTGGGTGGCACAATTGTGTTGACCCTGCCCAGCGGTTTTGAATGGAATACCGGTGGCAGTGATCCCACCGTGACCATCAATCCGGCTTATGGAACGGCCACTACGCTGTCGGTTTCCTATACCAGCAGAACGACTACTCAGGTTACCTTTACCGTCGACGCGATATCGACAACCCCGAATAAACCGGGTGAAATGATTGTCAGCAACCTGCAGGTCCGTCCGACTACCGGTGTCCTGCCCAATACCGGCGATATAACCAACACCGGCAGCACCGGTTCCACCGGCGATACCAATTTCGGAACCCTGACGATGGTGGCCGGCACCGCCGCCAAATTAACTTTTGTGCAGCAGCCGGTTACGACCAATATCGACGCCATCATTACACCGTCGCCAACAATCCAGGTCCGGGACCAGTATAACAACGCGGTCGACACCACCGGTATCAGCATCGCAATGGCTTTGACCACCGGCACCGGCACCCTGACCGGCACCACGCCCAAGACCACCGGCGCCACCGGTCTGGCCACCTTCAGCGATCTGAGTATCAATGCCACGGGCACCAAACGGCTGACGGCCAGTTCCGGCGCCCTGACCGCCGCCGAAAGCAATGATTTTTCTATAACTTCACTGGGTGTATTCACGACTTTCCTGGTGGAACGCGAGAGTGGCGGCAATATCCTGACCCAGACCGCCGGACAGACCTTTAATATCAAGATTTCCGCCGTCGACGGCTCACAGGTCCTGGACGCCAGCTTCAGTGGTACAGTGAACATAACTTCTGATGGGACTCTGGGAACCGGGAGCGGCACAACTGCCAGTTTTACGGGTGGTATCTTGGCATCGCACACCGTCAGTATTTTGAACACAGGCACTTTTTCGATTACAGCCACCAATAGCGCCGGTTCCGAAAGCGGCAGCAGCAACAGTTTTACCGTCAATCCGGGCGTGGCCGATCCCACGACCACTACGATCACAGCCGACCCGGCCATTCTGGTCAACGACGGTGCCAGTACAGCGACGATCACTGTCCAGGTTAAGGATGCCCAGGGCAACAATCTGACCAGCGGTGGCGCTACCGTCAACCTGATCACTGATGCCGGTACACTGCTGGGCAGCGTAAGCGACAACGGTAACGGGACTTATACGCAATTACTCGAATCTTCGATTAGTGTCGAGACAGCCACCGTCACCGGTCTGCTAAATTCGGTCGGCATCACCGACAATGCCCAGGTCATGTTCAACCAGTACACCACCGAATGGCAGAGTAGTCTGGGAAGCGAGGCCTATACCAGCGAATGGGAGGATGTCCGCAACTGGAGCAACGGTGTTCCCGGCGCGACGGATATTGTATTTATTCCGGCAGTTCCATCGGTGGGTACCAAGCAACCGATCATTTCGGTGGACAATCAGACCATCGAATCGATCGTGATCGAATCCGGCGCAGATGTTACCTTATCGGGCGGGATCAGTTTTACCATTACCGGGAATATAAACGGCGCCGGTGAAATCAACGGCAGTTCCGGTGATTCTGTGAGCATTGCAGGCGACATCAATATCGGTGGGCTGGCGCTGGGTACCGTCATATTAAACGGCTCCGTGGCTCAGGATCTGCAGTCACCCGGCAGTTTCACGAATCTGGTCATAAACAATAGTGCCGGTGTCACGGCCGCCGATAATGTGACGGTCAGCGGCACGCTTTCTCTGGAAGCCGGGCCGTTGGTGATCCAATCGGGGAATAGTCTGGTCGCCAATACCAAATCGATAACGGCGGGCTTCCTGCGGATGCAACGCGAAATCATCGGCAATACCGGCTGGCGCCTGATCGCCGCCCCTCTGACAACCGATTACGCCGATTTTCTGGATGCGATTTTCACCCAGGGATATACCGGATCCGATTCGGCCACCGGCTCGCCATCAGTATTATATTATGATGAAACTTATCCCGGCACCGACAATCAGCGCTGGCGTAAACCGGCCAGCGCCGCCGAGGCCACCGTGGCGGGCCGGGGTATCTACACCTACTTTTTCGGCAATATTAGCGGCAGTACCGTCTACAACGATCCCCTGCCGGTAACGCTGACCCTGGAAGGCAGTGAGGAAGAGGGCAGTGCCGGCAGTTTTGATTTTGGCGTCACCTACACCGTGGCGGCCGACACCGGCTGGAATCTGGTGGGTAATCCTTTCGCCGCCACCATCGACTGGGACGGCGCCGGCTGGACCAAGACCAGCATCGATAATTCCATCTATGTCTGGGATGCTTCGATCAATTCCGGAAACGGCGGTTACCTGACCTGGAACGGCACAACCGGGTCTTTGGGCGATGGACTGATCATGCCTTTTCAGGGATTCTGGATCAAAGCCAATAATACCAGCCCGGTGTTGACGATCAATAAAACTAATAAGACTAGCGGCGGCGTTTTTTACAAGCGTCTGGCCGAAGAAACGCCGATCATCATGTTCCGGGTCGATTACGACACGCTCGAAGCGACCACATTCCTGCAGTTCACCACAGATGCCCTGCGCAACAAGGATAAACTGGACGCCTATCGCCTGATACCATTCGGTGCCACATACCTGGATATTTATACCGTCAATGAGCACTCTGAGCAGCTGGCGATTAATAATTATCCACTGTTATTTGGAATCCCGGTGGAAATTCCGATTGATATCGGCGGCTATCGTGACGGAATGCCCTTGTCAGGTTCTTACACGCTCTACTGGCCGAAACGCGATTATGTGCCGGAAGGCTGGCGGCTGGAACTGATCGACCGTGATACCGATGCCGTTGTTAATCTTGACGATCAGTCGTCTTATACCTTGGATTACGGTTCAGCGAAAAGAGTGCTTCCACCCGTTACAACCAAGGCTGCGGTGGAGCGACCACAGGCCCTGAAATTGCGGATGGCACAGAAAGGATCACGTACACGCCTGGCGCTTCGTATCGATCCCGGGAACAGCAACCCGGAAATTCCCCGTGAATTTGCTTTGAGCAACAATTATCCCAATCCGTTCAATCCCGTGACCAATATTCCATTTTCACTGCCGCTACAAAGCTGGGTGACATTGAAAATTTATAACCTGCTGGGTCGCGAAGTGGCTACTCTGATCGCCGGTGAGCTGTACCAGGCCGGCACACACGAGGTCAGATGGTCGCCCACACAGGTCGCCAGCGGTATTTATATTTACCAGCTTACGGTTGACAGAAAAGTATTCGTTAAGAAAATGATAATGATAAAATAGGATGGTTGTGAAGAAAATTTTAGTCACCTTAGTTTTGTTGAGTCTGGCTACTGCGCAGGTTAAACCGGTCGATGGATCCAGTGTCGGCGTTAATATCAGCGCCACTGTAGTCGACAATATTGAAATGTTTACTTTGAATGGTATTGATGTCGGGACGATCCAGCCCAGCCAGTTGCTGGTGCGTCTGGATCCCCGGCTGGAGCAGGGTGCCGGGACGGTTAAATTTCAGGGGCGGCCGAATTCCCTGATTCGCGTTACCTACACCCAGCAGGTCGTAATGGTCAACAGCATAACCAATCATTCCCTGACGGTTCTTTACAACCTCAGTGGTAACC
>JBDRBK010000147.1:0-4305 GCA_043822705.1 Fidelibacterota bacterium | reverse complement strand
TATACCCAAATTGCCTTCACGGAAGGCCTGGGCCATGGCGGTCGGTATCTGGGCTTCTGCCTCGACTACCTTGGCACGCATTTCCTGGACCCGGGCTTTCATTTCCTGCTCCTGAGCTACGGCCATGGCGCGGCGGGTTTCGGCACGGGCCTTGGCTACCTGCAAGTCTGCTTCGGCCTGATCACCCTGTAGTTTAGCGCCGATATTTTTGCCGACATCAACGTCAGCAATATCAATCGATAAAATTTCATAGGCCGTTCCGGCATCCAGGCCCTTATTCAGCACCGCCCGGGAAATATTATCAGGATTTTCCAGAACATGCTTGTAGGTGTCGGAGGAACCAATGGCGCTAACAATACCTTCACCGACACGGGCAATGATGGTTTCGTCCGTGGCGCCTCCGACCAGTCCGGCGATATTGGTGCGGACAGTCACCCGGGCGCGGGCCTTGACTTCGATCCCGTCTTTGGCGACGGCCGCCAGGGTACCTTCGCGGGGAGCATCGATGACCTTCGGATAAACACTGGTCTGGACGGCGGTTTTTACATCGCGGCCGGCCAGGTCAATGGCAGTGGCAGTACCAAAATCCAGCCCCAGTCGCGCTTTATCGGCGGCAATCAGGGCTGCGACCACATTGACAACGTTTCCGCCCGCCAGATAATGGGTTTCGAGCATATCGGTGGTGATTGTATCGAGTCCCGCTTTGTGGCAGTTGATCACGCCATCGGCCACCAGCCGCGGCGAAATTTTCCGCAGGCGCATCCGGATCAGATCAAGAATCGTGATCGGCCCCAGTCCCAAACTGACGACGGACTGAATCCACAACCCGATCGGTACGAAATAAAATATTATGGCCAGAAACAGAACTACAATTGTCAACAAAATCAATGGAATCATTTCCATAACTACTCCTTTACCTCAACGTTAATTTTTCGGACGACAACCCGGTTGCCCTCCACGACCAGTATTTTTACCGGTTCTCCCTTCGATATGAACCCGCCCTCGCTTACTACAAATATGCGCTGTTCACCCATGGTGATCCAGCCCGACGGCCGCAGATCGGTGACCGCCTGCCCCATCTGTCCGACCAGCCCCTCCAGTCCGATGGAAGTGTCGTAGCCATCCTCATGGCGCTGGATGCCCGGCGAAGTGATTTTCTTCCAGAAATCGGTCTTAATCAGAATCCGGAAGATCAGCACCAGGCCGATTATTCCACCGATTATTCCGATCGAAAAACCGGTGATGGCGCCGGAATAGACTTCCGGTCCCACCGGTATATCCGGTATCAACAGGGCGAACATACCACCGAAAATAAGCAATATTCCCAGAATTCCGGCTATCCCAAATCCGGGAATCACCAGAATTTCCAGCAACAGTAAGACCACCCCGGCGATGACAAACAGCAGGTCGGTCATTGACGCCAGGTTGGCCAGATAGGAAGCGCCCAGCGATAACGCCAGACAGATCGCGCCGAAGGTGCCGGGCAGGCCCCAGCCGGGGCTCTGCAATTCGAACAGGATTCCCAGAAATCCGAAAGTCGTCAACAGCGAGGCCACGATCGGGTTGGTCAGGAAACGCACCAGGTTTTCCGACCAGCTTTCCGCTTCGCTGATGATTTCCGCGTCCGGCAGATCGAGAAATTCCAGTACCTCTATCAGCGATTCGACGGTACCGTCAACCATTTTATATTTGAGCGCCTCTTCGGTTGTCAGCGTGATCAGCTTGCCTTCCTTGCGCCCTTCCAGGTCGCCGACCTCGATCGAATCGCCATCAATTACCACATGGGTGAATGATAGTTGTTCATCGACCATGCTCTTGGCGATGGTGGTGTTGCGCCCACGTTTCTCCGCCGTGGCGGCCATTTCCTCGCGCATGTAACTGATGACTTTTTCACTGGCTTTCTCACCGGACATATCGACGGCCGTGGCCGCCCCGATGGTGCCGCCGCTGGTCATGACGATCGATTCGCAGGACAGTGCGATCAGGGCGCCGGCCGAGATGGCCCGGCGGTTCACGTAGGCGATCGTGGGCACGGTCGATTCCATGATGGCATCTTTGATCTGGGTGGCGGCATCGATCCGGCCACCGAAAGTATCGATGTCAAAGATAATCGCGGCCGCGCCGGCTTCTTCGGCGTTTTCGATCACCCGTTCGATGAACGGCGGCAACCCCAGGTCAATCGTGCCCTGGATCGGCGCCAGGTACACGATCGTTTCACCGTATCCGGTTGCCAGCAACAGCAGAAGTAATAAAATTCGAATGGAAATTTTCATAATCACAAGTTTACCCGTCCACAGGTTGATTGTCAACACGGAAGCAGGCCGCAGTACATTTGGCCTGCGGTCATACCGCTCCCGCCAATTTAACAGGGAAATTTACCGTCTAATCGTTTTAAACCAGTCAAATAAATGATTAATTTTGCGAATGAATTACTTTCACCGGCTGACTTACCGCTGCCTGCTGCTGTTTTCGACCTGGCTGTCGCGGCTGTCGGACAAATCGCGGGACAAACTGGCCATTCACCTGGCCGGCTTCGTGTACAACTGGATTCCTCTGCGCCAAACCGTCGCCCTGCGGAATCTCCAGCGCGCCTTCCCCGACCGCCCGGCGCGCTGGTACAGCGATACATTGCGGCAATCCTATCAGTTCTTTTTGCGCCTGATGTTGCTGTTCTTCTCGATGCGGAAGAAATATCCCTCGCTCAAGATAACCGTCACAGGGCGCGACCACCTGGATCGCGCGGCGGCGCAGGGCAAGGGTACCATAATGGTCACGGGACATTGCGGCGCCTGGGAGGTCTATGCTGCCTGGACCGGCTATAACGGTTATCCGGTGGTGCCGGTGGCCGTACGCCAGCGCAATCGCGGTGCCGACCGATTCTTCCGCGAATTGCGGGGGGCGGCCGGTATCGAGCCGATCTACCGCAAGACTTCCCTAGACAGCATGTACCAGGCGCTCGCCGATGGTAAACTGCTGACCCTCGGCAGCGATCAGGATGCCCGCAGCCACGGTGTTTTCGTCAATTTTTTCAATATTCCCAGTTCGACACCCAAAGGAACGGCCCTGTTTCACCTCAATACCGGCGCGCCGATTGTGTTTGGTATCTGCTACCAGGCCGGCGATGAATATTTTCTTGATTTCGAACCGGTGCCGGTCCATGCGGGCGACGGCGTACGGGAGATTACCCAGCGTTATACCAGCATGCTGGAAAAATATATCAAACGCTACCCGGAGCAGTATTTCTGGTGGCACCGGCGCTGGAAAACAAAGCCAACTGAACAGCATGGCTGACGCCCGCCGGCTTCCGATCAACGACCCGGCCGCTTTGCGGCAGGCCTGCGTTGTGATTCAATCCGGGGCAATTCTCGCCTATCCCACCGATACTTTATACGGACTGGGCGCGGATGCCACCAACGCCGGGGCGGTCGATCGTCTGAATCGCCTGAAAGGGCGGTCCGGCCCGTTGAGCGTAATTGCTCCCGACGCCAACACCGCACTCCGCTGGTCAACCCTTAATCCGGGCCAGTACAAGCTGGCTCGGCCCTACCTGGGCGGGCCGCAGACATTGATCCTGCCGGTGCGGCCCGGACTGGTGGTCCCGGCGGTGCTTGGTCCCGGCGACACTTTGGGAATTCGTGTTCCCGACCAGTCCTTCATCCTGCGGGTAGCCGCCGCAACCGGCGTGCCGATAACGACCACCAGCGTCAACCGCTCCGGCCAGCCACCATTAAACGATCCCGAACTGATCATGGAATCATTCGGATCGGAAATCGCGCTGCTGATTGACGCCGGTCAATTGCAGGAGTCGCCCGGATCGGTAATTTACCGCTGGATTTCCGGACGAATTGAGCTGATTAAACGACGTTAATGAAATATCCCCTGCTAATTCTGATCGGCCTGACCTGTCTGTCAGGCCAGAACCTGCCGTTCAAGGTCGGCGAAAAACTGGAATATACCGCCCAGTTCAATGTGCTCCCCGTCGGCGAAGCCACGCTGACGGTCGTGGCCGAAGAACTATACCAGGGAAAACCGGCCCTGCAGGTTAAATATCAGGCCAGCACCGGTGATGTTGCCGATCATTTGTTCCGGATTCGTGACAATATCAACATCTGGTTCGACCGGCAGGATATGTATACCTACCGCGTCGAAAAGAAAATCGAGGAGGGGAAATTCCGGAAGAAAATTTCCACCTTCATCGATTATTACGATTCCATCGCCATTACCAACAAGGATACCGTACGAATCAATCAGGGCGTGCGCGACCCCTATTCCCTGTTTTATTATTTGCGCACCCGGCCACTTGAA
>JBDRBK010000146.1:0-8281 GCA_043822705.1 Fidelibacterota bacterium | reverse complement strand
CATGCTTTTCCAACGCTGAATCTGATTGGGATGGACATCATATCTTTCGGCTATCTCGGACAGTGTAAATTCGCCTTTTAATGCTTCCAAGGCTACCTTGGCTTTAAATGCGGCGGTGTGATTACGTCTTTTCCTTCGGGTCATTTTGGTGCTCCTTCTTGGACTGATTTTAATCCAGTTAAAACACCTAAGCTACTGTCCAGTTTTTGGGGTCCACCTCTTTGACCCACAAATCGGACAATGCTCACTCATAATACCCTCCTGATAAATATATCCTCATTTGGCATGAAATTAAGTATTAATTCGGCCCAATAAAACGCCTGTCATGCCGAACCTGCTGAAGCAAGACTAGTATATGGTATCTTTACTGATATAACCATTCGTCACTCCTTCGTCGATACTACGGCGCACAGGCAGGCTCAGGGTAACAAAGCATATATCATGGTGAAACTGGATAACGAAAATAGTACCCCCAATGCCCGGAAATAGACCCATCTGTGCATGGCAATGGCACCACCTATGTATGGCGACAGACCCACCTATGCACGGCAATAAACCCACCCATGCACGGCAATAGAACCCCCCATGTACGGCAATGGCACCCCCTATGAACGGCAATAAACCCACCCATGCACGGCAATAGAACCCCCCATGTACGGCAATGGCACCCCCAATACCCGGGAATAGACACATCTGTACACGGCAATAACACCCCTTATGGACGGCAATGGATACCACGACAGCGGCGGGCAGGAAAGGAATTTAGTGCGGCGTTATCAGTGAGAAACCATATATGAGCAACCTTCCAGGTCTCGTCTTGCGACCCGGAAGGTTACTTGTTACATAAAAAATGATAATGGGTAGAGATGCGTCATGTCGCGTCTCTATAGTACTTGGGCCAAGGCACCCCAATACTTCCGCTGAAACCGCAGGGCCGCATTCACTAGTCCAATTAATATCGGATATGTGCAATCCAAATTCACGATAAATTATTATTGACCTATGGTAAATTATTATTTACCTTTTCATCAGCAATATTAATACAAATGCCGCATAATGGAATGCTCCGAACTATACCGGATTTTGACCGAAGACGGCTGGCATCCGGTCTCGCAGAAAGGATCGCATATCAAATTGAGGCATAACACGAAGTCAGGAACAATAATCTTTCCCAATCATGGCAGCCAGGAAGTGGGTAAAGGATTGGAGAACAAAATACTGAAGGATGCTGGAATAAAGAAGCATTAACCATAATTGAACGATATGAAAACCAACACTAATAAAATAACCATGCTGGTGGAAAAAACGGATACCGGTTTTTCTGCGTATTCACAGAATCAATCGATTTTCACTACCGGTAAAACAATACCAGAACTGCTTGAAAACGCTTTTGAGGCGGCCAGTCTGTATCTGGAAGATGAGGCTGTCAGCCTACGACGCGATCAGATCAAATTTGAAATCGATTTTCAGCATTTTTTTCAATATTACAAAGTGCTGAATGCCAAATTTCTGGCCGAGAAAATTGGAATTAATCCGGCTCTACTCTCCCAATATGTGCAGGGACATAAAAAACCGTCCAAAAACCAAACTGAGAAAATCCTGTTGGGAATTCATAATATCGGGAAAGAACTCGCTGATATAAATCTGATATTCAATAGATAATTGGGCGGATTTAACTCAGACTCTGTTGATATTTGAGAGACTGAATTAATTTATTAAGTAGTCCCCCAATACCGTCGCTGAAACCGCAGCGCCACATTCACCAGGCCGATCAGCACCGGCACTTCCACCAGGGGACCGATCACGGTGGCGAAAGCCACGCCGGAATTGATGCCGAACACCGCCACGGCAACCGCAATCGCCAGTTCGAAATTATTGCTGGCGGCGGTAAATGAAATCGCGGTGGTCTGCGAATAATCGGCGCCGATCTTCCGCCCCATCCAGAAGCTCACCAGAAACATCAGCACGAAATAGACCAGCAGCGGGATAGCGATCCGCACCACATCCAGGGGAATCTGCACTATCAGGTTGCCTTTCAGGCTGAACATGACCACAATCGTGAACAGCAGTGCGATCAGGGTGATCGGACTGATCCTGGGGATAAACACACTATGATACCACTCCCTGCCCCGGGCTTTGACCAGCAGGTAGCGGGTCAGCATCCCGGCGAAAAATGGTATCCCCAGATAGATAAAAACACTTTCGGCGATCTGCCCCATGCTCACTTCCACCACGCTGCCGCTGAGGCCGAACAGGGGCGGCAGAATGGTGATGAAGATGTAGGCATAGACACTGTAAAACAAAACCTGGAAAATGCTGTTGAGGGCCACCAGTCCCGCCACGTATTCGTTGTCGCCGCGGGCCAGCTCGTTCCAGACGATCACCATGGCGATGCAGCGGGCCAGGCCGATCAGAATCAGACCGGTCATGAATTCCGGGTAACCGCGCAGGAACACGATCGCCAGCACGAACATCAATACGGGACCGATCACCCAGTTCTGCACCAGCGACAGACCCAGCACGCGCCAGTTGCGGAAGACGTCCCCCAGCTCCTCGTAGCGTACTTTCGCCAGCGGCGGGTACATCATCAGGATCAGGCCGATGGCGATCGGCAGGTTGGTGGTGCCAACCTGAAATTGCGTAATAAAACCTTCCACGCCCGGCACCAGGTAGCCGATTGCCACACCGGCAAACATGGCCAGAAAGATCCACAACGTCAGCCAGCGGTCAAGGAATGATAGTTGTTTGGTGAGTTTTTGCATTTTCTAAACTCGTGTTCTAGTGAGCTTGTCGAACCATGAATCTTGTCCAAGTTCACCCTTCCCCGTCGGCACACTGTTTCGCCGCTCAGGCAGGCTCAGGGTGACAAATTATTCAAAATACTGTCATGGTGAGCCTGTCGAACCATGATTATTGGGTCTTATCACCCTTCCCCGCCTGCACGCTGTTTCGGCGGGCAGGGACAGGCTCAGGGTGACAGGGCTAATACCAAGCTAAATCCGCCAGTATGCGAACTCGGGGTGACATTCTTCTGGGTTACTGACCAACTTCCGCCAAAATCCATTTTTCCAGTGTACTTTTAAGCGGCACCTTTCCGCTGCTGATCACCTTGCCATTGATAATCAATCCTGGCGTCATCATTACTCCGAGGGCGGTGATCTGGTTCAGATCGGTGACTTTTTCCACCACTGCGTCGAGGCCTTTTTCAGTAACTATTTCAGTGCACATTTGGGCTAGTCTGGTGCAGTTCATGCAACCCGGTCCGGCAACTAATATACTGTTCATATTTTCATCCTTTCCAAAATAATTCTTTAGGCCACAACCAGGATATATATCCCGCCGATAATTATCAACACGCCGCAGACACGCTGCAGGATCAGCGTTCCCCGGGATTTTTCCGACCAGTCCAGATAATTCTGCACCCAGCCGGTGAGCGTCCCGGCCAGCACGATCACAATGCTGTGTCCGACGCCAAAACCAGCCAGCAGAATTCCGGCTTTCGCAGGACTGGTTACCGACAGGTGCAGCACGGCTCCCAACACCGGCGCCATGAAAGCGAAAGTGCAGGGCCCCAGCGCCAGGCCGAACACCAGCCCCAGCAGCAGCGCCCCGCCGATTCCACCGGTTTTCAAACGCTGCAGATTGATCCCGGTCTGGGGTAGCCGCAGCAGTTCCAGCAGGTACAGCCCCACCAGGAAAAAGATACCGGCCACCAGGTAATTGCCGACCCGGCCCACGTCACCCAGCATCCGTCCCAGTCCGACCGTGATTCCACCAATCATTGCGATTGACAGCAAAATACCGACCGCAAATACCAGCGCCAATCCGGTGGAACGCTTCACATTCACGCCATCCTGGCTGCTGATTAAACCCACCACCAGCGGAATACTGGTCAGGTGGCAGGGACTGAGCAACACGCTGATGACGCCCCAACCGACGGCAGCCAGCACCGCCCAGCCGAAACCGGACCCGAGGGCGCCGTCGAGGGCCGTGAATAATTCCGTCAGCATGGCCTATTTAACCAGCAGTCCCTGTTTCTGCAGGAAAGCATCGATGGAATCCTCGGCGAAAAAGCCCTCGTGCCGAAAGATCTCGGTCCCGCTGCGATCCAGAAAAACCTGGGTCGGGATCAACCGAATGCCGTATTGCTGTCCGTATTCCGGTTCCTTTTTCACATCATGGAAAATAACCTGCAACTGATCGCCGTATTTATGCTCCACCGCCGCCATCACCGGCACCATCATTTTGCAGGGTATACAATTGACCGACCCCAGTTCGACGAATGTTATCCGCGGCGCAACTACCGCTTCCGTGCGATTTTCGGCCAGACTCGTTTCCTGCTTTTTGCCACCACAGCCCACTGATAATAAACAGAAACCGATCAATAAAATTTGCTTTCCCCCGACCATAGTCATTCCTTGTTCTAGATTATTATTCCGAAAATCATTCCACTGAAAGTCGCCATTATGACTACCAGTACTACAAATACCACCGTCTTTTGCGTGCCGATCACCGACCGGATCACCAGCATATTCGGCAGCGACAGCGCCGGTCCCGCCAGCAGCAGTGCCAGTGCCGGACCCGGCCCCATGCCACTGTTGATTAAACCCTGCAGGATCGGTATTTCCGTCAAAGTGGCGAAATACATGAACGCGCCCACCAGCGAGGCAAAAAAGTTCGCCCACAGGGAATTGCCGCCCACCAGGTTCACCACCCACTGCTCCGGGATGATTCCACGGGCGCCGGCTGGCGCTCCCAGCAGGAAACCGGCCGCCAAAACACCACCGGCAAGCAATGGTAAAATCTGTTTGGTGAATCCCCAGGTGGAATTCAACCATTCCTGTGATTCACCGGTTGTCGTCAGGAGCAGCAGTACCAGCACGACAATTCCCGTTAAAAACGGCACCAGCGGTTGCAGTGGGAATAACCACGCGGCGATGGCAACCAGGATAATACCGGCCATTACGCGGTAGCGGTTCAAGCCGATGATATAAACCAGCGTTAACGACAGTGCCAGGCCCGCCAGACTCACCAGTTTCCATTTGATCCCCCAGATCGCGGCCCACAGCCCGGACACATTATCCGGCCGCGCCCAGGTGGCAAAAATCAGGATTGCCACCAGGATAAAAAAATGGGTGGCCGTCTGCCACAACGGCCGCCCGTCCGCCGTTGCGGGAATCTGTAAATCGGCGGCTTTTTCCCGTTCTTCCCGGCGATATATGAATTGCATGATCAGTCCGATTACGATACTGAATAATACCGCGCCAACGATTCGCGCCAGGCCCAGTTTGAAACCCAGAATTCGAGCGGTCAGAATCATGGCCAGTATATTCACCGCCGGACCGGAATACAGGAAAGTCACCGCCGGACCGATCCCGGCGCCACGTTTGTAGATACTGGAAAACAGGGGCAAAATCGTGCACGAGCAGACCGCCAGCACCGAGCCGGAAACGGCGGCGATCAGATAGGCCAGCCATTTTCTGGCGGCGGCGCCGAAGTACTTGATCACTGCACCCTGACTGACGAATACGGCAATCACGCCGGCAATGAAGAAGGCCGGTACCAGGCACAGCAGCACGTGTTCGCGGGCGTACCATTTGGCCAGTTCCAACGCGGCCGTCACCGCTTCCGCCAGCGCTCCACCTTGTATCGGTAGAAAATAAAACAGCAGGAAACCGCCGATGATCCAGGCCAGATTTTTGGTTTCTGCGCGCCAGCCCACCCTAACCTCCGCAGAGAATGTTACGGTCGACGGCGGTCGCTTTATACCGGTCACCCCGGATTGTTTCATCGTCGGGCAACCACTCGCTCACCAGCTTCAACAGTTGTCCGGCAGGCGAGTCGGCGGTCTCCGGCAACAGGTGGTAATTGACCCATTTGCCATCCTTGCTATCGGCGATCAGATTGGCATCCCGCAGCAGCGACAGATGTTTCGAAACAGTTGATGGCGCCAGCCCCAAAATTTCGGTGATTTCGCAGACGCAGAGCGGCCGGACCTCCAGCATTTTCAGAATCCGGATCCGGTTGGTATCGGATAATGCTTTGAATAATTTTACTTCGGTTCGCATAATCAATCAAATATCATTTCGTTATATGGCGAAATGTACAAACAAACTTTTTTATACCAAAATAATATTGCCGTTTTTAGTGACCTTCCACGTCGCAAGGCGAGACCTGGAAGGTTTCCTCAGGAGGCCTGACCAGCGCCGGTCGTCGTTTTGCTCAACAGATATCCGATCAGACGATTATGGCCAAGTTCGGAGGTACGACGCCCCTGAGTTATCCCGACATAATTGTTACCAGTTTATTTGGTGTGCAGATCAATCATCCGTTCGATGGCCGCCCGGCAGACCCGGCAGAAATAATCGGGATTGCGCGAAAACATGATGCAGTCGATCTCCGGTCGGTACAGGCCTTTTTCCTGGTATCCGGCGCCTTCGAAAGCCCCGACCCGGCCCCAGTACTGATTGGCTTTCAGCACCGGTTCGGTGGCGGCCCGGACGGCGGCGAAAAGTGAATTCATCGAGTCGGCGCTAGTGGAACCGCTGATTACCAGCCGTTCGCGAGCGGCCTGGTAACTGCTGCGGGCACTGTCGTAACCAGACTGGTTCCAGGGTGTCGGGAGGGGCGTACCGGGCGCGACCAGTGCACCCCATTTGACCGTTCCCGGTTCCAGCAGGGCGGTCACATTGGGATCCCAGGGCTCGACACCGGCCGGAATAAATTCCTCGTAGGCCACGTCGGTGGTATAGTATTCGTCTCCCAGTCCGCCGAACGAATGCCCGAATTCATGGATCATAATATAAGCAGCGGGATCGGTGTCCACGGCCACCGTGGCGTACAGATTGAAAATGCCGCCACCGCCGTATTTGTCGCTATTGACCAGAATCACCAGGGCATCATAGGGGGCCTGAGCGGAAATTTCCCGGATCAGTTTGTTTTCATAGGCCAGCACGTAGCGGTCGGAGTCAAAGGTATTATAGCGCAAGTCGAGGGCTGAATTTTTCCAGGCCCGACCCCGCGGATTGGAAATACCTTTCTCCGGCGAAGATATGTTTAAACCTCGGACATTAAAATCGCTGCGCCGGCTTTTAAACGGTTCGGTCGCAAACAAGGCGTCGACCAGACGTTTGGCGTCGAACTTGAATTTTACGGTTTCACGCTTGGTATAACCATCGCCCATAACCAGGATATCCACTTTATCGGCAGTTCCTCCAGTGGAGATAATATTCCAGACCTTACCGGTGCTCAACACCGGTGCGCGGTTAATCTGGTAAGACTGCGGATCGATTCGTCGGGCCCAAATTTCCCGGAATTTGCCATTATCCTGCCGTTTATACAGCCGCACGATAAATTCATCCCGCGGTTCGGGAAACCGCAGCGATTCGTGAAATGTCCCCCAATTGCCGGCCAGCGCCTCGCCGGTGGTTTCATATTCACCGTAAATACTGCAAAATCCCCGCGAATAAATAACCGTGACCGAAGTCAGATCGATGACTTCAAAATAATATTTCCCCAGATCGCTATCGTCCAGTAAAATCCGCCGGCTGCCCGGCCAGGTACCTTCCTGCCGGACCTGATCAAAACTGATCCGTTCTTCGGTGGCGTTGCCGGAATGGAAATAATCCAGTCGCAACGTCCGGTCCGTAAAATATGAATCAAAGTCCGCTCCGCAGGCAAATGCAATCAGCAGCAGAATAATCAACCGGTTCATTTCCGATCCTTTCCGTGGAAGATTTCAGGGCATCCGAATTTCAATTTAAATATGCCGGCGCAAGGAATACAATCGGAAGTCCCGCTACAATCCAATAACCGGTTGGACTCCCGCTTACTGTGCTGTTGTGTTAGCTTTATCACATCTGCTGGTATTTTCATAAACTTTTGATGGTTAAATCCGGATTTCGGCTGTTCATCCAAATTCTGTAGCTTTAGATCAGCCGGATGCTATGCATTACTTCATAAATATTATTAACTTATCTCATAGTTATTTTTACTTGCCCACCAACAGGCAAAATTCCATCCCGGCCATAAATATAAATAACAGGAAGGAGTCTCAGATTCCGGTATTCTCTAATTACAATATTTTCAATTGAATGATTAGTAAGACAAACAATCAAGCAATCGCTAAAATAGATTTTTTTAATACTTGATATTATGATAAATTACTCCTGTACTCCGATTTGATGATCATCATTAACAGAAAGAAATAGGGAGACTCACCAATGATCAAGACGGTTACTAAAGTAATCATATTGTGTAGTCTTTTCTCACTCGCATTCGG
>JBDRBK010000145.1:0-7225 GCA_043822705.1 Fidelibacterota bacterium | reverse complement strand
TGCTACTTCAACGGTTTGCGCAACTGCTCGCGGATAACTTTCCCGGCTTTGAAGTGGGTTTTGCGGTGAGCAGGGACGTAGACAATCTCATTGGTTCGGGGATTGCGGGCTTTGGGTTTGGCCTTGGTCGGCTTTACTTCCAGAACGCCAAAATTCCGGATTTCAATCCGGACCCGCTCGTGATGTTCGATAAGCATATCGGCCATAGTCTTGAACGTCTTATCGACGAAGCTTTTGGTTTGGAGATCCGGCGCTTTGACTAACTTGGCAACCCGGCGAATTATATCTTTTTTAGTGTAAGTTACGGTCTTCAATTGTCGACTCCTTAACAGAGTAATTAATATCAGTTTACACATAAAGATCAATGAGGTCAAGTTAAACCGACAAAAAAATGAAAAAAAATCGACATTTATTTCTGGTGCCCCCGGCGTTTTGGCTGGAAGTCGTTAAAAACTATTATCATTAATACCGGATAAAACCGCAAATTCCGCTTGAATATTTACTGCCGTTGCGGCGGCAAGGAAGGATAACAATGATCGATCTGCGTAGTGATACCGTAACTCGGCCGACCGCGGCCATGCTGGCCGCCATGGTGGCGGCGAAAGTCGGTGATGATGTATTCGGCGAGGACCCCACCGTCAATGCTCTGGAGGCCAGGCTGGCTCGGATGTTCGGCATGGAAAACGCGCTGTTTTGTCCGTCCGGCACCATGACCAACCAGATTGCCATCCAGTTGCACTGCCAGCCCGGCGATGAAGTAATCTGTGATCGGCTCAGTCATGTGTACCTGTACGAAGGGGGCGGCATCGCCCGCAATGCCGGCGCCTCGGTACGGTTGCTGGCCGGCGATCGCGGCCGCTTCACGGCGGACGATGTAAACGCGAATATTAATCCCGACAATGTACACCACCCGGTATCGCGCCTGGTGGTGATCGAAAATACCTGCAACAAGGGCGGCGGCAGTATCTGGCCGATCGATGCGCTCAATGCTATTCGCGCCGTTGTTTCCGCCGCCGGGATGAAGCTGCATCTGGACGGTGCGCGCCTGTTTCACGCACTGATCGAGACCGGCGAAAAGCCGGAGCAGTACGGTAGTATCTTCGATACAATTTCAATCTGCCTCTCCAAAGGACTGGGCGCCCCGGTAGGATCGGTACTGTTGGGGACGTCCGCTGCCATCGGGCGGGCGGGCCGGATCCGCAAAGTGCTGGGTGGTGGAATGCGCCAGGCGGGCTTTTTGGCCGCCGCCGGCATTTACGCTCTCGACCATAACATTGATCGCCTGCGGGAAGATCATCGGCGGGCTCAGGTACTGGGAGCGGCCCTGCAATCCTGCCGGTTTGTCAAACAATTGAATCCGGTAGACACCAACATAGTGATTTTCGACCTGATCGATGAAATTACTGCAGCCGGTTTCATCCACAACCTGCAGCAGGCCGGTGTGCTGGTGGTCGCCATGGGTCACCGGACTATCCGTATGGTAACCCATCTGGATTTTGACGATGCGCAGTTGGATCAGGTGCTGTCGATCCTGGATAAATATGTTGCACAATAGTACCGAATGAAAGGGGGAACCATGAATCATCCGAAAAGACGAATATACCGGCGAATATTGATACCAGCAGTTCTGCTGGCGACCATTAGCACGGCCCAGGTTCAGCGGCGGCAGGAAATTATTCTTCCCGACCTACCGGGTTATATCACTTTGAAGTGCGATTTCCATATGCACACGATTTTTTCCGACGGGCTGGTCTGGCCGACGGTCCGGGTAGAAGAAGCCTGGCGCGATGGGTTGGATGCGATCGCCTTGACCGATCACATCGAATCGACACCCTACAAGAACGATGTAATAATCGATTACGACCGGCCCTACGCAATCGCCGAACCGGTGGCCCAGGCACTGGGAATTATTCTGATCAAGGGAGCGGAAATCACCCGGTCGATGCCGCCGGGGCACTTCAATGTGTTGTTCGCAGAAAATATCGATACCCTGAAAACACCGAGTTGGGAAACCGCCCTGCGCACTGCCCGGCAGCAGGATGCTTTTGTGTTCTGGAACCATCCCGGCTGGGTCGGTCAGCAATTAGATGGCAGCGCCCGCTGGGATTCGATCCACGATGCGCTGTATGAGCAGGGTCTGTTTCAGGGAGTGGAAGTCGTCAATCATTTTGAATACTATCCCGAGGCGCTGGCCTGGGCCCTGGAAAAGAATCTGACCGTTCTGGCCAATTCGGATATTCACAATGCGGTCGAAGTCGCCTTCGATGCCGACGATGGCAACCGCCGACCGTTAACGCTGGTATTCGTCCGGGAACGCTCGGCCGCCGGAATCAGAGACGCCCTGCGGGAACGGCGCACGGTAGCCTGCTGGGGAAATAATCTCTACGGGTCGGAAAAATATTTAAGACCGCTATTCGACGGTTCGATCGTGGTCGAAGAAAAACAGGCGCGGATTTACGGCCGCTGGCTCGATCAAGTCCGGATTCGTAATAATTCCGCTATTGATTACCGGTTGAAGCTGCGACACGACGTGGAGAATGTCAGAGTCCCGCGGGAAATAACGCTGTTTGCCCAGTCAACGATACTGTTCGAATTGATTGGGACATCGAGCACCTATTCCGGGGCGCGGACGGTTAAAATACCCTATTCGGTGGAGAATCTGGTCACCGGACCCGGCGAAGGACTGGCAGTGGAAATAGCCGTCGATGTCACGTTTATTCCAACGCAATAGAGCGACTATTTGATCAACATGATTTTCTTGATGCCGCGGTAATTGGTCGAGCGCAATTCGACCACGTATATTCCGCTGGCCACCGTCTTGATTCCGTCACTGCCATCCCAGTGAACTTCATGATAACCCCGCGGCAGTTCCTCGTCGATCAGGCAGCGCACCTTGCGACCGTGAATATCATAGATAGTCAGGCAGACCGATTCGGAGCGGGGCAGTTCGAAGGGAATTGCCGTTAATGCATTAAATGGATTGGGATAATTCTGGAGCAGGCGGAATTTTTTCGGGACATTGGGCGTCATTATATAAAATATTTCGTTACTCCGGATCGTATCTTGACCATCGCTGGCTTCCACGAACCAGCGGTACTCGACCCCGCCGACCACTTTTTCAATCTCCGCCAGGTTCAGATTCAAGGTATTGGACCGGGCAATGGTAACGGTATCCAGGTCCGGACCTTCCAGATGGATCAGGTAACGAATGCTGTCATTTTCGATATCGAAAGAGGGATACCAGCTCAGGGTCAGGATTGAGTCGACCAGCAGGTGCTCGATCAGGCTGAACGCGGCCGGCGGATCGTTGACCGGAACAACGTCGACCAGCAACCTGCTGGAATCGCGGTACTGCCCATCGGATACAAATACCTGGAGTGTATCACGGCCGGACCAGTGGGTCGGTAAATTGAATTCAATCGAATCGGCCAGATTGGCGGCGACGATATGCTTGCCGTCCGCAACCTGCCAGATCAGGTCCCGGAAGCGGTTGTCCTGATCCTGAACTTTGGGAAACCAGCGTGAAACCGGCAATACCGATCGGGCATCTTCAGAAAATTCCAGTTTGTCGAGCGCCTGCAGCTGCGGCGGATCATTAACCGGGTCGATTATGACGGTCAGGGGACTGAAAGCGGAGCGGCCGCCGGGATCGACTACTTCCAGTATCAGGCGGGCCGACGCACTGTTGAAATCGGGAGCACTATGGACGGTCGCGATCTGTGTGGCCGGATCGATACCAAGCCAGATTCGTTCGGTTGCGACCGCAGGCGGATAAGTCGGCTGGTCCGGTTCCCGGTCGGAAGGATGTTGATTCCGTGGCCAGAAGCCGGTCCAGCGACCGGTTCCCGGATTGCTGACCGCGTGACTGTACCAGATGAGGCTGGTGGGTTCGTCATCCACGTCCGTGACATAATCCTGCAACGGCAGGGTGGCGCTACTGTCTTCCGAAATGCGAATAACCGGCAGTGGCGCGATAACCGGCGGATCATTGACCGGAACGACGTAAACCGGGAGGCGGCCATTACAACTGAATTCGCCGTCGCTGACGATTATTTCCAGCGTGTCCAGCCCGAACCAGTCCGGGCGGCCGGCAATCAGGCAGGCGACCGGTGAGTTGGTGACCGTCACCTGTTCAGTGCCGATCATTCGCCAGACCAGGCCGGAGTCGGGATGATCCGGATCAAAAACGATCGGATACCAGTTGTTGAACGGCAATTCCAGGCTCAGGTCCTCACGCAGGCGCAATTGATCGGGAGTGGCCGTGAAACGCGGTGGATCATTGACCGGTATAATAGTCAGAAACAGTTGAATGGTATCGGACAGAAATCCATCGCTGACAGACAATTGCAGCGTGTCATTACCGAACCAGTAATCCCGGGGGACCAGCCGGATTCCGGTGGCCCGGACCTCGGCGGCAATAGCGGCGGTGGAGCCGCAGAAGAATTGCAGCAGGGAATCGGGACTGTCGTTATCGACGACCAGTGCTATTAGTCGCTCGATTACTAATTCCAGGGCGGTTCCCTCGGGGGCGCTGGTATCGATATGGGTAATTGTGAATGATGGTTTATCGTTTACCGGCGTCACCCGCAGCAGCAGGTCGAGACTGTCGGTCAACCGGCCGTCGGATACTTCAAGGCGCAGGGAATCGCGCCCGAACCAGTCCGGCGGCGGTTGCAGCAGCAGTTGGCCGGGAGTGGATCGCACCGTAGCGAAACCACTGTCGGTGAACCTAAAGACGAAATCGGTAGATTGGTTATCAATGTCCTTGACCATGCGGACCAGGGCGGAAATCGACAGCAACAACTGCGAATCTTCGGCAATAACTGTATCCAGAACGGTCCGGCTGAAAACCGGTGGATCGTTGATCGGCCGGACATCCAGAATGACGGTGCCGGTGTCGCCGAAGACCGAATCACTGACCAGGTAAGTGAAAGAATCGGGACCGGAATAATTCAAACCAGGCGTGTACCGGGCCGGAAAAGTGGCGTGGCTGATGGTTCCGTTGTGTGGCGGTGATAGAAGGGAATAGGTGAATGTGCCGGCAGAATCGAACTGCTGACCCGGCAGGATCAACAGTGTCGATTCATCTTCATTCAACGTAAAACCGGTATCCAGCCGGGTAAAAAATTCCGGTGGAGTGATGCTGATACGATTGGCGGATAACGAATCGATGCTAACTGCCGGGATGGTGTCGGTAAAAGCCAGGTGCAGGCTGTCCGATTGGTCGGGCCCTTGCCCCGGAGTCAGTGAACAGAGCAGTAACGGCAACAGGCAGCGGCAGACGGCAGGGACGACTGTTCGCTTTTTACGAGCGACTGATTGTGGCGATCGGGTTGTTGTCACTGCCTTGATTTACCTGCTGTCGAGTGCAATTATTTATTTCTGGCTGGGCGACAATTTAAAACTGTTGGTATAATGATACGGCTCCAATTCTGCCTGAAATTCCGGTGGCTTTGGAGCCGTATATCCGGCAAGGATATAATAAAAAGGGCGGGAAAACCCGCCCTTGGTCAAGCAATTTCCGGTTTCGGAATTATTGTTGCGCGATGTTGCCGGTCTTATCCAGCAGCACCGGGTTGCCGAATCCCAGATCCTTGAGGGGCTCCAACTGAGTGGCGGCGTCTCCAACCACCAGGTAGATCATCCGGTCGGGATCGATATATTTTTGGGCCAGGGCGGTGTGCTCTGCGATGGTCATGTTACGGATCACCTGTTCCCGGTCTTTCCAGTAATCGTGGGGAAAGTCGTAGGCGGCAATCTGATTCAGCATACCCATCAGGGCTGCGAGCGTTTCAAAGCGGCGGGCATTCGACTTAACCAGTGCCGCCTTGGTGAATGCCAGTGAACTTTCGGCGATCGGCTGGCGGTATTTTTCCATCTCGGCCCGGAAGATCTGGACCGATTCCAGAGTCGCGTCGGACTGGACGCCGGCATAGGCGGAAAAGGCACCCGGGTAGGTGGTGCCGGAAAAGCCGGTCCGGGCGCCATAAGTATAACCCTTCTCTTCGCGCAGGATCATATTGACGATCCCATTGAAACTACCACCCAACGCGTAATTCATTACGTTGGCCGGATAATAATCGGGGTCGGTCGCGGCCAGCGCCACATACCCGATCCGGATTTCCGACTGGCGGGCGCCCGGAACATCGACAAAATATACCTGGCCCCGCTCCGGTTTCAGCGGCGGAACCTCCTGCGGGAAGGCAACATCTTGGGCCGTCCAGCGGGCTGCTAGCGATTTGACGGTCGCTATCGCCTTTTCGGCGGCGATGGCGCCGGTCATGGTGATGTAAGCCACGGACGGTGAGAAATTGGCGGCATAATAATTCTTGAGATCGGCAATCGTGATCTCTGCCAGCGTCGCCGGCGTGCCGTAGGTGGAATTGCCACGAATATTGCCCGGACCGCAAATCAGTTTATTGAAAACATTACCGGCGATCCGATCGGGGCGGGCTTCCTGGCGGTTGATGACCTCGATCGTTTCCAGCTTGATTCGTTCGAATTCGGCTTCATCCCAGCGTGGTTCCAGTAAAATTTCCTCTGCCAGAGCGAAAGTCTCGGCGAATTTGGATGCCAGGCAATTAGCCTGTAGAACGATCGATTCCCGGGAAGTGAACATTGATATGTTCGAGCCCAGATCGTCGATGGCCTCTTCCAGCTCGAGCGGCGTCTTGGTAGCCGTGCCCTCCATCATGATATCGGACATCAGGTTGGCTACACCGATTTTTTCCGGATCGTCCAGTAAGAGCCCACCGTGCAGCGTTAGCGAAAAATTGACCAGCGGCAGTTCATCCTGTTTAATGCCGAACAACCGCAGGCCGTTGTCGAATTTCTCCTGCCAGATTTCCGGGATGACCAGTTCCGGATCCGGTCCCGGAGAGGGTTCCACCGTCCGGTCGAATTTGGTCGGAATCTGTTCGACGACGATTTTGTTATCGATCTGGTGCGCGGAAATAATTTCCGGTTCCAGTTCGTATGGTTGGGTGTCGGCGGTCACCAGATCGGTCCTGCCGTAGGGTACGAAGCTGGTCAGAACAAAGGGCTGGTCCTTGATGTAGGTCTGGTAAACCCGCCGGATATCCTGTGAGGTGACGGCCAGGATATTTTTCAAATCATCGCCGATGAAGGCCGGCGAACCATTGAATTCGTTGTATTGCGCCAGTTGAAAAGCCTTGTTATTGACGCTGCCGATGGAATTATAAAAACCGGTTTCGATCCCGGCCTT
>JBDRBK010000144.1:0-2264 GCA_043822705.1 Fidelibacterota bacterium | reverse complement strand
ACTCCCTTCATTCTGCCAATTTGTATCAGAAAAGTAGAAAAGGCCTATAAATATGAAAAGTAATTCGCTGGCCGGCACCGGCTGCAGCGGATTTTGCTTTCGACTTGGCTTTTTCGTTGGTATGCTCTTCGGCAACGGATTAAGTATAATGAGTGTAGTCCGGACCACCCGGCCAAATCGCGGAGCCGTTAGAATACACCAATTAGCAGCCAGATGAAATATTGATGGTATCGCGAAAATATTCGTTATTTCGACTGTGTATCTGAATTTGAGTGCCGGTATTATTGGGGAACAGCTATTTCTTACTGCGCCTGGCCTTTAGCGCTGTTTTCGGTCTTGCCGATTTAGTTTTTTTTCCTGTTTTTCTGTCCGGAATTTTAAAATCCGCATTTTCCGGTTTGCCGAATTTGGCCATATTGAGCCGCTGCCCGGCCACCACGACGTTTTTCAATAATTCCAATATTTCGGGTGGCATCCCGGCGGGCAGGTCGACCGTGCTGTAGTCGTCGAAAATATCGATCCGACCGATAAATTCACTGTCCAAACCGGCTTCATTGGCGATTGCCCCGACGATATTCCCCGGTTTTACGCCGTGGTTATGGCCCACCAGAATCTTGAAACGCTCCATTCCGGTTGTGGGCGGCGTGAACTTTTTTACCGGCCGGTCGCGGCTGACCCGTTGCCGGGTAACGGATTTTCTTTCGTACTCCGGTCGTTCCCGTTCCCGGGGCGGTTCCTGCTCGTGTTGCAGCAGCAGCGGTATTTCACCCTGCAGCAGTTTTGCCAGGGCGGCGGCGATTTCGATCGAAGGTACATCCGATTCCATCCGGTACTGATCGATAATTTGTGTAAACGGTTCCAGGCCGCCGGCGCCCAGGGTGTCGGTGATCCGCTGTTTGAAACGTTCGATCCGGCGGTCGTTGATATCGGCGGTGGACGGCAAACGCATCAATTCGATTTTCTGGTTGGTGGCCTTCTCGATCGCCCACAACAGGCGTTTTTCCCGGGGGGAAACAAACAGGATCGCCTCACCCTTGCGGCCCATGCGACCGGTGCGGCCGATGCGATGGATATAGGCTTCGCTGTCGTAGGGAATATCATAGTTGATCACGTGGCTGACGCGGTCCAAGTCAAGGCCCCGGGCGGCCACATCGGTGGCGACCAGAATATTCAGTTGGCCGGCTTTGAGTTGGGCGATGGTTTTTTCGCGCTGGCGCTGCTGGATGTCGCCGTTCAGGGGCGCGGCGGCGAAGCCGCGGGCCTCCAGTTTCTCGGACAATTCGGTGGTGGCGATTTTGGTCCGCACAAATATTATGATGGCGTCGAATATTTCCGCTTCCAGGATGCGCGTCAGGGCGTCCAGTTTGTGGAAGCCGCTGACCATCCAGTAGCGCTGGTTGGTGGTCGCCACCGTGGAGGTTTTGGTCCGGATGGTGATTTCTTCGGGATTGTTCAGGTATTTTCGGGCGATTTTCCGGATCGGCGCCGGCATGGTGGCCGAAAACAGCGCCGTTTGCCGCTCTTTCGGGGTCTGCTCCAGGATCCATTCCACATCATCGATAAAACCCATGCGCAGCATTTCATCGGCCTCGTCCAGCACCAGGGCGGTGATCGCCTCCAGGTTCAGTGTACCGCGGCGCATGTGGTCCATTATCCGTCCGGGCGTACCGACGACGACCTGAACGCCGCGTTTCAACTGCTGCAACTGGCCGATATAACTTTGGCCGCCGTAGATCGGCAGGATGTGGAAATTCTTCAGGCGGGCGGCGTAGCCCTGAAAGGCCTCGGCCACCTGGATCGCCAGCTCCCGGGTGGGCGTCAGCACCAGGACCTGGGGCTGGGTAATTTTTACATCGATGCGCGATAATAACGGCAAGGCGAAGGCCGCCGTTTTGCCGGTGCCGGTCTGGGCCTGTCCGACCAGGTCGCGACCGGCCAGAATATGGGGGATCGCCTGGGCCTGAATGGCCGAAGGTGATTCATAACCGAGGTCTTTTACGGTTTTAAGTATCGCATCAGCCAGGCCGAAATCGGCGAATTCGACCGGCGGATTGGGTTCATTTTCCAAATTATACATCCTTTATCATGGTTAACGGCGGCGGGATTGGTCGGGGATTGATCAGATGACCGCAAAAATGCCAGTAGCAATTTACCGGTCAGGACGGAAATATTTTCGGATTAATTTTATTGGGACATAGTGATGAATCCGGTCGGGTATAATTTTCCATAATCGGAAAATGTCCAGCCGTAATAGCCGTCCTGAC
>JBDRBK010000143.1:0-3655 GCA_043822705.1 Fidelibacterota bacterium | reverse complement strand
CACTTTTCACGGCCACGATGAGATCGGCGCACGGATTCTGGCACGGGTGGCCCGGCGCATGAAACTGCCCAACGACCTGCGCGATTACCTGCAGAAACTGACGCGCCTGCACCTGCGGCCGATCGCCCTGGCCCGGGACGGGGTGACCGATTCAGCCGTACGGCGACTGATGGTCGCCGCCGGCGATGAGATCGAAGATCTGCTGACCCTGTGCCGGGCCGACATAACCACCCGCAACCCGCATCTGGTCCGCCGCTATCTGGGGAATTTCGAACGGGTGGAAGCCCACATGACCAACGTTGTGGAACGGGATTCCCTGCGGGCGTTTCAGTCACCGGTGCGGGGTGAAGAAATCATGGCGATCTGCAACATCGCGGAAGGCCGGCGCGTCGGCGAAATCAAGCGCGCCATCGAAGAGGCCATCCTCAGTGGTGAGATTGACAATACTCACGAAGCCGCCCGCGCCTACCTAGACCGGTTGCTGGCCATCGATCCCGACCAGTGCTGAACGACGGTGGTTCCGGAGCGATTGAAAATTTGAACAATTTTCTTGCATCGTTAATTCGGGTGAAAATATATTTAGATAGTTAGCTAAATAGAAAATTTTAATGAATCTGGTCTACAAAGCATTGTCCGACCCCACCCGCCGCCGGATACTGGAACTGCTGCGCCAGCAGGACCTGACCGCCGGCGAGCTGGCCGGTAATTTCGATTTGACCAAGCCGACGATGTCGAAGCACTTCAGCATTCTCCAGGCGGCCGACCTGATTCAGGGTGAAAAGAGCGGCACCAGCATAACCTATCGTTTGAATGTTTCAGTGCTGGAGGAAGCATTGCTGGCATTGATGAATTCATTCCAATTGAACCGGGATTGATTGCGGAAATGGAAAATGAAAAATTAAAACGCTTGAAACCACTGAGGATAATCAGCCTGGTGGTGATTATTCTAATGTTTTTGGGGGCATTCTGGGTCCGGCTGTTAATCCCCGCCGGCCAGCCGGTACCGGTCAGCTGGAATTTTAACGGCGATCCGGCACGCTATGGCAACCCGGATATTGCTTTGTTTATAATCCCGCTGGTTGCGGTCGTCGTCAGTCTGTTATTTATTTTTATTCCCCGGATCGAACCGCGGAAACAGCATTTTGTTCAATCGGTTAAGGCCTATAGTGTCATCTGGGTCGGCCTGCTGGTGGTGCTGGCGGTGGTTCAGGTCCTGATTTTGGTTACTGCGGCCGGGAACCAGGTGGATGTGGTAACCGTACTGATGGTAACCGTCGGAGTACTATTTATGGTAATGGGTAATTATCAGGGAAAAATCAGGAGCAATTATCTGTTGGGGGTCAAGACACCCTGGACCCTCACCAGCGAGCTGGCCTGGAATAAAACTCACCGACTGGCGGGAAAATTATTCATGCTGCTGGGGGCGATCCTGATTGCCGGCGGTATCCTGGATTCCGGCGGAGTTATCAGGTACGGAATCGGTTTTGGCGTGCCGCTGCTGATATTCTCAATTTTCACCTATTCTTATTTCATCTGGAAAGCCGATCCGAATAAAAAATGATTTTACCGGGAAATTTGGAGACTTCAATCCGCAATGGTTTGGGAACCACCGTTAATGAATCCGGGAATCCCTGACAACTATTTGTCATTTCGAAGGTCAAACCGATAATGTTCCAACCGGAACAATAAGGAGAGGATACATGGTACTTGTCAAGCGCATGCTCAATGTGTTTTTTGCGCCGGCGGAGGCTTTTGCCGATCTGGCGGGTGAACGGGATTGGAAAAACCTGTGGGTTCCGATAATCATTCTGGCCCTGGTCGGGATAATTTCCGCCGCCATCCTGCGCGATCTGACGGTCGATTTTCAGTTGGAACGAGTCGAAAAAATGATCGCCAACAATGAACGGATTCCCGAAGAGCGCAAGGAAGCCGTTTTGGAACAGCAGTACCAGCGGATCACCAATCCCGGCCCGGTCGCCAAAATCATGACCTGGGGCGCAGCCCTGCTGGTTACGCCGCTACGAGTAGCGTTTATGGCTTTGATCGCTTTGCTGGTCGGTAATTTTATTATGGGCGGTGATGCCCGCTACGGGCAACTGCTGGCCCTGAGCGGTTACGTGTATCTGCTGACAATTCTGGAATTGATCGTAAAAATACCCCTGATGCTGAGTAAATGGGATATGGAAGTCTACACCGGGCTGGGTCTGTTAGGTATCGGCGAGTTTGGTGATTTCAGCTTCCATTTCCTGGCGGGACTGGATATTTTCGCTTTCTGGCGGATCATTCTGTTTGCCATTGGTATGGGAATAATTTATCGTAAGGGCACCAGGCCATTCCTGATCGCAATGACGATCGTCTGGTTGGTACTGGTGGCCGTCAACGCAGGTTTAGGAGCTGCATTCAGCTGATCATGAAGAAAAAAATATTATATCTGACAATCGGTCTTTTGTTTTTAACCGTCACCGTTCCGGGCCAGGTTCTGACCCTGGATCAGTGCATCGATATGGCTTTGAAATACAAGGAAACCGTCAAAGCGGCCGCCCTGGGTGTTAAATCCGCCGAATATGGTAAAAGAGGAGCGCTGAGCAATATTTTGCCCTCCCTGGGAGCTGGTGCCGGATATTCGATGAGTAGTTTCAAGGAACGTACCAATTACGCTACTGGCACTAGTTACAATTCTTCGAAAGGTACCTCCTGGGGGCTGCAGCTCACGCAACCGGTCTACGATGGCGGCGCCTGGTGGAATTCGATCGCCGGCGCTAACAATAATTACCTGATCAGTCAACAGCAGGAACGGCAGGTGCGGATCAACGTCATCTACGGTGTGATTCAGGCCTATTACAGCCTGTTGAAAGCGCAGCAACTGCTGGATGTGGCCCGGATGAACCTGATGCTGGCCAACCAGCAGGTGGAGCTAGTGACCAACCAGTTTGAGATCGGCGCGGCGGCCAAGACCGATTTGCTGAAAGTCAATGTTCTCAAGGGACAGGCCCAGGTGGATGTAATCGCCCGTGACGCCGAACTGCAGAATGCCACCCGCAACCTGCGCAACGCCATCGGCCTGATGGATAACACCGATCCGCTGCTGGTCGACGAATCCGCGGGGGGCGAATATACGGTACCGGAACTGCTCCCGGCCCTTAATGAAATGACTAACAGTAACCCGAGTATCCTGGCCAAGAAGGCCCAGATCGGCGGCGCCATTCTGAACCACAAGATAATCCGCGGCAGTCGTCTGCCCAATGTCTCGGTCGGCTGGCGTTATAACTACCAGTCGGCGGATGTTACCGGCCTGGTGGCCGATTTTGACTGGAGTTCGGCGATATCGCTGGAATTGTCAATCCCACTGTTTACCGGTTTTGATCTGAGCACCAGAACCCAGCAGGCGAAATTGAATATCTCCAACGAGGAATATGAATTCACCACGCAGTTGCACGATCTGCGGGTGCAGCTGGAAGGCCTGTTGGAGATATTGCGCAATTACCGCGAAACAATCCCGATTAACGAAGAAGTGCTGGTTTCCGCCGAAGAGGATTTGAAGCTGGTGCAGGAACAGTATGCCCTGGGGTCGGTCACGATTCTGGAAGTGCTGGACGCCCAGTTGTCGGTGACCCGGGCGCGGTCATCACTGGTCTCGTACAAATATGACGCCCAG
>JBDRBK010000142.1:0-2103 GCA_043822705.1 Fidelibacterota bacterium | reverse complement strand
TCAAAGGGAGCGTGGACCGGCTGCATGAAAACCGGAATGAGAACCAACGGTACGGCCACGATCGATAAATTAGAAATAACTGGCAACTATTTATGGTTTTAAGAGTCAAACCGATAATGTTCCAACCGGAACAATAAGGAGAGGATACATGGTATTTGTCAAGCGCATGTTCAATGTGTTTTTTGCGCCGGCGGAGGCTTTTGCCGATCTGGCGGGTGAACGGGATTGGAAAAACATCTGGATTCCGCTAATCATTCTGGCCCTGGTCGGGATGATTTCCACCGCGATCCTGCGCGATCTGACGGTCGATTTTCAGCTGGAACGGATCGAAAAAATGATCGCCAACAACGAACGGATTCCCGAAGAGCGCAAGGAAGCCGTTTTGGAACAGCAGTACCAGCGGATCACCGATCCCGGTCCGGTCGCCCAAATCATGACCTGGGGCGCAGCCCTGCTGGTGACGCCGCTACGAGTTGCGTTCATGGCTTTGATCGCTTTGCTGGTCGGTAATTTTATTATGGGCGGTGATGCCCGCTACGGACAACTGCTGGCCCTGAGTGGTTACGTGTATCTGCTGACAATTCTGGAATTAATCGTAAAAATACCCCTGATGCTGAGTAAATGGGATATGGAAGTCTACACCGGACTGGGTCTGTTAGGTATTGGCGAGTTTGGAGATTTCAGCTTCCATTTCCTGGCGGGACTGGATATTTTCGCTTTCTGGCGGATCATTCTGATTGCCATTGGTATGGGAATAATTTATCGTAAGGGCACCAGACCTTTCCTGATCGCAATGACGATCGTCTGGCTGGTACTGGTGGCCGTCAACGCAGGTTTAGGAGCTGCATTCAGCTAATCATGAAAAAACTAATATTATATCTGACAATTGGTCTTTTGGTTGCAACCACCGCCGCGCCAGGCCAGGTTCTGACCCTGGATCAATGCATCGATAGGGCCTTGAAAAACAAGGAAACCGTCAAAGCGGCCGCCCTGGGTGTCAAAGCCGCCGAATATGGCAAACGGGGAGCCCTGAGCAATATTCTGCCCTCCCTGGGCGCTGGTGCCGGATATTCGATGAGTAATTTCAAGGAACGCACCAATTACGCTACTGGCACTAGTTACAGTTCTTCGAAAGGTACCTCCTGGGGGCTGCAGCTCACGCAACCGGTCTACGATGGCGGCGCCTGGTGGAATTCGATCGCCGGCGCCAACAATAACTACCTGATCAGTCAACAGCAGGAACGGCAAGTGCGGATCAACGTCATCTACGGTGTGATTCAGGCCTATTACAGCCTGTTGAAAGCACAGCAATTGTTGGACGTGGCCCGGATGAACCTGATGCTGGCCAACCAGCAGGTGGAACTGGTGACCAACCAGTTTGAGATCGGCGCGGCGGCCAAGACCGATCTGCTGAAAGTCAATGTTCTCAAGGGTCAAGCCCAGGTGGATGTGATCGCCCGTGATGCCGAACTGCAGAATGCCACCCGCAACCTGCGCAACGCCATCGGCCTGATGGATGATACCGATCCGTTGCTGGTCGACGAATCCGCGGGGGGCGAATATACGGTGCCGGAACTGCTCCCGGCCCTTAATGAAATGACGAACAGCAACCCGAGTATCCTGGCCAAGAAGGCCCAGATCGGTGGCGCCATTCTGAATCACAAGATAATCCGTGGCAGCCGTCTGCCTAATATCTCGGTCGGCTGGCGTTATAACTACCAGTCGGCGGATGTCACCGGACTGGTGGCCGATTTTGACTGGAGTTCGGCGATATCGCTGGAATTGTCAATCCCGCTGTTTACCGGTTTTGATCTGAGCACCAGAACCCAGCAGGCGAAATTGAATATCGCCAACGAGGAATATGAATTCACCACGCAGTTGCACGATCTGCGGGTGCAGCTGGAAGGCTTATTGGAAATATTGCGCAATTACCGCGAGACAATCCCGATTAACGAAGAAGTACTGGTTTCCGCCGAAGAGGATTTGAAGCTGGTGCAGGAACAGTATGCCCTGGGGTCGGTCACGATTCTGGAAGTGCTGGACGCCCAGTTGTCGGTGACCCGGGCGCGGTCATCACTGGTCTCGTACAAATATGACGCCCAG